>LVAZ01000438.1 GCA_001603055.1 Victivallales bacterium Lenti_02 | reverse complement strand
GTGCGGAGGTTCTGGCCGAGATCGACGCCGTTGGCGACGAGCTGGCGCTGGAGTTCCTTCACATCAAGGTCGCGGGGCCGGACCTTCTTGGCGAGGGACATGGCGGCGGCGGTGCCGGCGCTCTCGCCCATGGTCAGGCAGCACATGATGAGACGGCAGCCGCTCTGGGCCATGAAGTCGGCCGAGAGGCAGCGCCCGGCCACAAGCAGATTGTCCATCTTCACCGGCAGCAGGGCACGGTAGGGAATGTCGTAGTAGATGTGCTGCGGGAACTGCATGTCGGTGCCCTTGCGGCCCTTGCAGTCGGTGTAGGCTTCCTTGCCGCCGGGCGGGTCCCAGCTACTGGCCGAACCCGAGCCGGGATGGCAGATGACGTAGCAGGTCTTGCCGTCGATCTCCTCCTTGATCCACTTGATGTTGCCGACCCCGTCGGGGTTGTGGAGGTCGTAGCCATGGCGGCTGATGGCGACCACGTCGTCGAAGTGGGCCCAACTGGCAATGTCCATGCCCTGGATGATGTACTCGCCCACCACGCGGCGGGTTTCGCGGACACCGAGAAGGCAGCCGGTATCGACCAGCCAGGACTTGGCGAAGCCGGGAATGTACTTCTGGATGAACTTCCAGAGCTGGTCGGCCTGCTCGCGGCCTTCGAGGTACATGCGGGTGAGGTCGCGGGCGTCGGCGGGACGGCAGTTGCGGGAGTGGGCCATGCAGATGCTCACCTCGTCCTGGCCGCAGTGCTCGGGCCGTCCGGGCACATGGGTGATCCAGTTGAGATGGTTCTCGATCTGCCAGGTCGAGTCACCCTCGGCGCGGGCCTTCTCGATGATGTCGATCCACTTGGGGTCCTTGGCCTTGAGTTCCGAGTTGTTGTAGGCGTCCCAGTCCACGCCGCCGAGACGGAATTCGAGGCTGCACGCCTGGGCGATACCGTCGCCGGGACGGCCGACCATGACTTCGCAGCCCGCGTGGAAGGCGGCGTCGGCGTCGCCGGAACAGTCGATGATCCGCTTGGCGAGAATGGCCCGGCGCCCGCTCTTGTTCTCGATCACCACGCCGCGGATTTCGTCGCCGCAGACGATGGCGTCGACCACGGAGGTGACGAAGAGCACGTCGCAGCCGGATTCCAGGACCATGCGGTCGAGGATGAGCTTGTGCTTCTCGGGATCGGAGTTGCGGTGCCAGAGGCCGTTCACGGCGGTGAGGCGCTTGAACATGTCCGCGCCGATGCCGCAGACGAAATCGAGGGGGATATTCACCAGCCCGGCGGTGACCAGGCCGCCGAGCATGGAGAGCTGCTCGACGATGAGGGTTTTGCAGCCCGCGCGGGCGGCGGCCACGCCCGCCGCGAAACCGGCGATGCCACCACCAACGACGAGGACATCGTACTCGCCCTCCACCGGCAGCGTGCGCTCCGGCTCAAATACCCGACCGTTCCGCAGATCGTGCTTCAGCATGGCTCTACTCCTTTTCCTGGTCCTGGTGCTCGATGCGTTCAATGGCTTCGGACGCGCAGTTGTCGTAGCACGCGCCGCAGCCGGTGCAGCGTTTCTCGTCGATCTCCGCCCCGCCGACCACCTTCATGGTGATGGCCTGGACGGGGCACTCGTAGATGCAGGTGCCGCAGGCACAGCATCCCTTGCTGACGCGATAGGTGACAGTCATGCTTCGGTCTCCGCTGGGTCGTTGTCGAGGGCGTGGGCCATCCGGTCGGCAGCACTCCGCAGGGTGGCCAGAAGCTGGGTCCGATGGTCGTCGGTAAGACGGTAGACGGGGACGGCCGCGCCGATCGAGGCCACCGCCTGGCCGCCGGAACGGCGGCTGGCGACCGCGAAGCTGCATGCGTCGCCGCGCAGCAGTTCGGCATGGCCGACGGCGCGGATGGCGGCGAGTTCCCCCGCCAGGGCCGGGCGGGTTTTCGCCCAGTTTTCGGGCAGGCCGTGTTTGGCCACCACCCGGTCGAGTTCGGCGGGCGAGCAGAAGGCGAGCAGGACGCGCCCGGTGGCGGTGTCGTAGGGGGAGGGACGCAGCTCGAGATGGGCGTTCACCGAGACGGTGCGGTCCACGGTGGCCTTGGCGAGATTGAAGCGGTCGCCGTCGAGCAGCTTGCCGACGGTGACGGTTTCGCGCAGGGTTTCGGCCACCGAGCGGGCGGCTTCCTCGGCCAGGGCGGGAAGGGTCCGGCGCAGGCGTTCCCCGGCGGCCAGTTCCAGAATGGTGGGACCGAGCAGGCAGCACCCCCCTTCGCCCCGCGCCGTGTAGCCCAGCTCGGTAAGGGTTTTCAGAATGTTCGAGAGGGTGGCCTTGTGGAGATCGACGGCAACCTGGAGTTCCGAGAAAGAGACGCCGGGACGCTCGGCGATGATCCGTAGAATGTGATCGGC
>LVAZ01000437.1 GCA_001603055.1 Victivallales bacterium Lenti_02 | reverse complement strand
ATGAAGACTTCGAGACCGGGATTCACGTAGGGACGGCGGAAGCCGCGCGCCCGCATGGCACCGTAGTTGTCGATGCCCAGCTTGGCCAGATCAATCTGGCGGATATGGGGCCGGGCCTCGGGATCGATGACGCGGGCCAGCACCGCCGCATCGGTCACCGGCACGGCGACGCCGCTGGGCAGAACTCTGCCGCCGAGCAGCCGGGCGCGTTCGCCGGGGAGGGAGCGGTAGACCACGGGTGCCGCCGGAGTCCCCGAATCCCGTTCGTCCAGCTCGAAGGGACCGCGACGCTCATGCACGCCGGGGGTGAGCCAGACCGAGACCGGGCGGGTGGCGTCGCGGTTGGCACGAAGGGTGTCCCGCGCCCGTTCCAGAGTGCGGAAGGGGCCGTCCGTGCGTCCGGCGTTCGGCGCGGAAAGGGTTCCCGACCAGGCGTCGTCGCCGTCCGGGGACACATACAGATCGCCCGCGCCGGGGACATCCGGAAGGAGGAGGCCCGCCGGCGTGCGCGTTTCCTCGGCGGCATCCTGGGCCGGAGCGGCCAACGCCGCCGCCAGACCAACCACAAGCCATGAAATCCGCATGGGTCCGTCTCCTTCCGGAGTTGGTCGGTGCGTCAGTATTCGACGATCACGGCCACCATTTCGAGCGCTTCGCTGCCGATGGATTCGACCGCGTGTCCGGCGCCGTTGCCGGTGAGGATGGTGTCGCCGGGATTCAGCACGGCGGTATCGGTCCCGTCCTGCACCCGTCCCTGGCCGCGCAGGACGACGAAGATTTCCTCCTCGCCGCCGTGTTCGTGGAAGCCGATGCTGCTGCCGGGTTCGAGGGTGAGTTTGGCGAACAGGCGGGTTTTGCCCTTCATCTCGCCCTTGCTCCAGAAATGCTCGATGCGCACGCTCCCTTTGCCCCCGCGCATCTCGTTCCGCACATCCACCTCGTAGGTTCCATTCCGCCGGATCATAGTCGTCGCTCCTATCGTAGAACAGGGGGGAAATCGTGATTGTCCGCCACCATTGGCGGATACCCCTAATCTACGAGCCATCCCCCCAACGTCCAGCCCCGCCAGTGGACGGGACGCATTGCCAAAGCAAACCAAGCGGGTTCCCGGTTTTTTCGGTGCCTCTTCGTTCTGGCAACATCCCGGTTACCGATAGTATACCTGGGAACGCCGCTCTCCGAGCGGCAATTCCTGCGGGTCGATTACACGCGCTGCCCGGCCATCGGCAAGACGGGAGCCGCTCGGAGAGCGGCGATCCCAGGCACCTTCTGCCCCGCCCAACAAGCGCGTGGAGCGCGGCGGTCCTCCGCCGCACGGCGCACAGCGCCGGGAACGCCTCGGCCAATCTGCAAAGGTAAGCATGGGGGGACGGGGGGGGCGCGATAATGCGACTGCTCCACGTGCAGGGTAGGCATGGTTTCCGGCGTAGTCGCTGAGAAGACTATGAATCCACGCTTCTTTTTCCAAGCAACCTGTAAAACAAGGCGTCCTGCATGCGCGAGCCTTGTGCTTGCCCCGGTGAGTTCTGAACGTCATTATGCGTCGAGCGGGCGTTGCAGGAGTACATTCGCCGAGAGCAGCCTACCAACGACAAGCTCGACCGCTTCTGTCTGGAACAGGGTTTCTGCCGGAAAAAAGCCAACGAGTCTTTGCAGAGGTTGCAGGGCGATGGTGTTCTGACTGTGTGGGATATAGCGAAAAACGCATCGGCTCGACGGAGCAGTTTCTATCTGGACAACCGCGAGGCAAAGGTGCGATTCGGAGTGTGCGGCGATGCGGCAAAGCAAGATTGAATGGACGGAAGCGACCTGGAACCCGGTGACGGGGTGTAGCAAGATCAGTTCGGGCTGCCTGAACTGCTATGCCGAACGGATGGCGAAGCGCTTGCAGGCGATGGGGCAGCCGAACTACGTCAACGGCTTTTTGGTCACCTGCCATCCGGCCGCGCTCAAGCTGCCGTTTGGCTGGAAGAAGCCGCAGATGGTTTTCGTGAACTCCATGAGCGATCTCTTCCATGAGGACGTTCCCCCGTCGTTCATCGAGCAGATTTTCCAGGTCATGAACACGGCCCGCTGGCACTGCTACCAGATTCTCACCAAACGGGAGGATCGTCTGCTGGAGCTTGCCGGTGGCCTGAAATGGACTCCGAATATCTGGATGGGGGTGACGGTGGAGAACGCGGATTGCGTCCGGCGGATCGAGGCGTTGCGGAAGGTGCCTGCCGCCGTGCGTTTTCTCTCCATCGAACCGTTGCTGGGGCCGATGCCCAGGCTTGACCTGGACGGCATTCATTGGGTCATTGTCGGCGGGGAGTCAGGGCCGGGAGCGCGCCCGATGCAGCCGGAGTGGGTCGAGGGAATCCGCGACCAATGTCAGGCGGCCTCCGTTCCCTTCTTCTTCAAGCAGTGGGGGGGAGTTCGCAAAAAAGAGAACGGCCGGCGGCTCGACGGGCGCGTCTGGAATGAGATGCCCGCTTTGGCATTGGGGTAGGCTTTTCCGGCACAAAGTCAGCAAAAAGAACGCCGCGTCCGGCGGGGCCGGGCGCGGCGGGGGGGGGG
>LVAZ01000436.1 GCA_001603055.1 Victivallales bacterium Lenti_02 | reverse complement strand
GCTGTCCACCGTGCGCACCTGCCAGTACAGCGTGCCGACCGGCGGCTGGCGCAACTGGACCCCCGAACGGGCCAGCTCGCCGTGGACGATGTCGCCCACCCCCGCCGTCCGCCCGCAGCGCCACTCGTAACGCAGACCGGCCGTCGGCGTCTCGGCATCCGTTCCCGTATCCCAGGTGAAGGTGAAGACACCGCCGCCCGCATGCGCGCAGGCCAGGTTGCCCGGCTGGATCGGCGGGGTGTTCACCGGGAAAAGCCCCGGTTGGGAGATGCTATAGTCGTACAGGGCGCAGGCCCGCTTGGCGGGATCGGGCTCGTTGTACCAGGTGGTGCTGCCACCCACGAACAGGTCGGGATTGGCGTCCCCGGTCACATCCTGGGCGACGAGGAATCCGCGATAGGCATTGGGCAGGGGCAGGCCGAAATCGGCGAAGGTGCCGTCGGGCCGGTTGATGACCGCGATGGTGCGCGCCCCCGGGGCGGCGAAATTGTCCACCGTCGCGCCGGTGGCCACGAGATCGGGGCGGCCGTCGGCATCGAGGTCGCACCATTGCAGGGTGCCTTCGCGGAGCGGGGGCAGGGCCGTGTTCCGCTCCTGGAAATTGCCATTGCCATCGTTGAGGTACAGCCGCATCCATTTCGGGTCCGCGCAGCCGGAGATGGCCAGATCGGGATGGCCGTCGCCGTCCGCGTCGCCGAAGGCCACCGCCGGGGATTTGACCGCCGGGAGGCTCGTCGCCATCTCCTCGAAATGCAGGGGCAGGCCGGCGTTCCGGTAGAGCCGGGTCCGCGCCGTGTTCCACTCCGCCTCCCCGGCCCCGGCCAGCAGCAGGTCCGTCCTGCCGTCGCCGTCCACGTCAGCGGCGGCCAGGGTGCCGTAGCCGAAACCGATGGCGGAGAGGGCGGGCAGGGTCTGGAGGATTTTCCCGAATCCGGTTCCGGTGTTCAGATAGACCGCCGTTTCCGCCGCCTCGCCCAGGACGAGGTCGGGACGGCCGTCGCGGTCGAAGTCCGCCACGGCGACCGCCTGACGGCGGCAGGCAGGGAGGGTGGCGAAAGTCTGGGCGAAGGCCCCGGTCCCGTCGCCCGCGTAGATGGTCGTCGCGGTGTCGGAGGCGATGAGCAGATCGATATGGCCGTCCCCGTTGGCATCGAGCCAGCGCAGAGTGTGCCCGCCGGGGAATCCGGCCGTTCCCGTCGTGGTGAACCCGGCCCGGCTGCTGCCGGTGTTGGTCCACAGCCAGGTACCCTCGGGCGACGTGACCGCCGCGTCCGGAAGACCGTCCCCGTTCCAGTCGAACCACGCCGCGTCGCCGGTCAGAATGGCCCGTTCCGGGGTGGGAATACGCTTCTGGTAGCGGCCCACATAGAGCCGCGTCATCGCCATAATGTCGTTGCTGAACTGGACGGGGGCCGTCGCGGTCCAGGGCAGGTCCACCGTCTCGTCCCCGGAAGCCAGTTTCAGGTCGTCGACAAAAGCGGGACCGCCCCCGAAGTTGTACCCATGGAAGCGCACCCCCGCCGAGCCGCTGGCCAGCATGTCGGTCACATCGACCCAGATTCCCTGGTCGGTCGGATGCGCGTCATCCCCGATGCCGGGAAAAAGCCGAACCCATTGGCCGCCGCCCTCGCCCGAGGGGGAAAGCCCGCCGCCGATCATGCGAGTGTCGCCGGTCAGGCCGATTCGGATCATGGTCTGCGGGGTGTACTCGCCCCGTTCGAGCATGACTGCCGCCGCCCTGTCGCCATTCCGCTCGTCCTGCAACTCCTTCAGGAACAGATCGTAGGCAAACCAGACAAAGCCGCCGGTGCCGACCGCATCGAGCACCACGCCCCAGCCCTGGCCCCACGAGTTCACCGCCAGGAAGGCCCCCTTTTTGGTCAGCCCGTCCCGCTCGTCCAGATATTCGCGATCGTCGTCGTAGCCGATCACCGTGAAGGCGTGCTGGATGCCGGACTTGGCCTCCTGAAGCGCGTAGATCACCTCGTTGTGGGTGTGCATGCCGCCGGGGTACTCCACCACGTTCGGTGCGTTGCGCAGGGCGATGACCGCCATGTCGCCCGCGCCGCCCCCGTAGAGATGGGATTTCAACACCGCCTGTCCGGCCAGGGTATGGATCGCCGGAATCTGCCCCGCCGCCCGCGGGCGCCAGGGCATCGCCGTCTTCCAGTAATCCTCCGCCGGCCAGGTGAAGGTGTCTAGTTCGGAAGTATAGGGCATGTCGTGCAGCGAACAGACCCCGAAGTCCACCATGTTCATGACCGTGCCCAGGATACTCGCCCCAGCCAGGGGATCATGGCGCAGCAGCTTGTAGGTGTAGGCCGTGCTGGCGCAGCGCTCGGGATTGAGGTCGGGATCGGGGCGCACCCAGTCGTTCTGCCGCGCCTTCAGGAAGGTCCGATAGTAATAGGTCGGGCCGTAGGCGCCGCAGGTGCCTAGGTTCAACTGACTGGTGACCACCGGCAAATACCTGGTGTGGACCATCCGCGGCGGGAGTTGCTCGCGGGTCGCCGGCGCCGTCACCACGAACATACGCTGCTCGTAGTAGGCGCGGTCCGCCGCGCTATCCCCGCCCAAAACGCCAAACCCCAGAATCAGAAGAAGCCCGAAAATAATCCCCGGACGCAGCGTCATAAGCATGTCCCCCCGTTGCTGGGCAGATGGGCGAACCGACTGGAGACCCGGCGAACCGGGTTGGATGGATCAAGTGCGACTTTAGTCGAATATATATGATAGCAGCAAAAAAACATGCATCGCCTCCCGCGAATGCTGGAACCTCTCCTTAGCCCGGCAAGAAGGCGGGACACCCCCTCTGGGTACCACTTTACATTCCTCTATGTCGCTTCATACTTCCTACTTTCATCAGGAGGCCCCCCATGCTTCATCCTCTTCCCGGTCTCGACCTCGTTTCCCCGGAATTCGTGCTGCGCACCCCCTGGACGGCTCCCGTTCCCGCCGAGACGCTGGTGGACGGCCAGCAGGCGGGAACCTGGCAGGACGGCAGGGCCAAGGCCGGGGACTGGTGCCTGGAACTGGCCGCAGGCGAAGGCGGCGGCTGGTGCCTGCGCGTGACCAACGGCGGCAGCGCGTCCCGGCGGCTGGGCACCGTCACCGTGGCCCGCTGGCGCCCGCTGGCCTTTGCCCCGACCCTCGAAGCCGGGGACTTCCGCGAATTCATCCACGGCACCAGCTTTCTGGCCATGACCTGCGGGGTCAAGGTGGTGGGGCGCAAACTGCACGGCCTCGACCACACGGCCACCAGCAGCATGGTCACGGTCTACCAGCATGACGACGGCAACGCCCTCCTGCTCGGAATCCTGCCCCCGGTCGGGGACGGTTTCGCCGAATTCATCACCCTCCACGCCGAACCCCACTGCGACAGCGCCTTCGGCTGGGAAGCCCGCCAGGTCTTCGAGCGCACCGTCGCGCCCGGCGAAACGGTGGCCTGCTCGCCGCTCGTCGCCCTGACCGGCGGCGACGGCACCGCCCTCCTCGCCGACTACGGGCGCCGCTGGCGCGAAATCGCCCCCCCATCCGGCAAACCCGTCCAAATCGGCTGGAACAGTTGGGACCACCGCGCCGGCGCCGTCACCCGCGCCTCGATCGACCAGAATCTCGCCGCCGCCCGGCAACTCTTCGGCCCCGCCCTCGAGGTCTTCTGCATCGACGAGGGCTACGAGGTGCAATGGGGAACCTGGGCCGCCAACGCCAAATTCCCGGAAGGGCTAGCCGACTACTGCCAGTCGGTGAAGGCCAGCGGCGGCACCCCCGGCATCTGGACCGCCCCCCTCCTCGTCAACACCTACAACCCCCTCTACTTCGAGCATCCCGACTGGTTCGCCGCGCGCGCCGACGGCCAGATTCAGATCGACTCCTTTGCCTACGGCCCGATGGCCTATCTGGACGTGACCCGCCCGGAAGTGATCGAGCATCTCCGCACCGTCTTCCGCAATCTCCGCGCCGCCGGATTCGAGTATTTCAAAGTGGATTTCTCCCACTGCATCCTCAAGGCCACCCGTTTCGCCGACCCTAGCGTGGGCCGGGCGGCGCTGATCCGCCGCGCCTTCGCGGCCATCCGCGAAAGCATCGGCCCGGACGCCTATCTGCTCAGTTGCGGCACCCCCCTCGAATCCGTCCACGGGCTGGTGGACGCCGTGCGCGGCACCGGCGACATCCACATCTTCTGGGGCCACATTCTGCTTAACGCCGCCATGCTGGCCGGCCATTGGTGGATGCACGGCAACCTCTGGAACGTGGACCCCGACTTCCTCGTCGTTCGCGGTCCCGAAACCGCCGACCCACCCTACGGCCGCCGCCAGGTCGTCACCCCCATGCCCCCCAACGGCGGCTGGGTCGCGGGCCGCGAATTCAACGAGAGCGAAGCGCGGGCCTACGCCCTCCTTGTCCACCTCAGCGGCGGCGACGTGATTCTCGGCGACCACCTCCCCGCC
This sequence comes from Victivallales bacterium Lenti_02, assembly GCA_001603055.1. Classification (GTDB taxonomy): domain Bacteria; phylum Verrucomicrobiota; class Lentisphaeria; order Oligosphaerales; family Lenti-02; genus Lenti-02. The sequence goes on along the minus strand of LVAZ01000436.1, from coordinate 2,465 downwards.
CTCCGCCAGAACGGGGTGGAGATGCTGCGCCGCGTCCTCCGTCCCCGCGCCAACGCCGCCGTGCCGGTGGACCTCTTCACCTGCGAGCAAGACCTCCCCCGCATCTGGATCAGCCGGGACGAGAACGACACCCTGGTCGGCATCTTCAACTGGCTCGACAAGCCCGCCCGCCTGGACTTCGACCCCGCCGCCTGGGGCCTCGCCGGCACCCCGCTCGATTTCTGGACCGGCCAGCCCCTGCCCGAACTCCCCGCCCGCCAACCCCGGAGAACCGCCCTCGCCCTCCGCTTCGAAAACTGAAACGGCGAGGCTGCGAGGCGGGCTGCGAAAACCTGTGGCAACGCCTGCTGGGTGACGGATTCACCCAGCAGGCATGGCCTTCAGTCCTGCTGGCGGTAGATGTCTCCCCGGCTCCAGGCGGCCCAGGTGGTTTCGTACCAACTGTCGTCCTCGGGCAGAGGCCGGACGGGGACGGGGACCACGGTGAAATCGCACAGGGTGCCGGGCCGCAGGGCGACCTCGAGGATTTCCTGGCGCTTGGCGAGATTCTCGGCCCGGTGGGGCAGCTCGCGGCCCTGTTTGACGGGGACCGCCCGTTCGCCGGCGGGATCGAGGATCATGTAGCCGCCCCGGCTGCCGCCGCCGCCCGCGATGTAGGCATCGAGGGCCTGGAGGAAGGCCACGCTGGCCAGGGCCAGATGCCGGTCCTCGCTGGCGCGGGCCAACTGCTTCGGGCTGGAACAGGCGATGCCGCGCTCGGCAATGTCGGCGTAAAGCGCGCGCGCCTCGGCCAACGCCTCCCGCACCAGAACCGGATCGCGCACAAAGGCCCCGGCCCGGCTCATCCGTTCCTGAATGGCGGGACGGACGGCATTCGGGTCCAGCCCCGTCGCCGCCGCCAGCCAGCCCAGATGGCGGGCATGGGTGTCGACCACCTGCTCGGCCACCGCCGCCGCGAATTCGCCGGGTTCGAGCGGGGGCATGGGATAGGCGTGGGCGATGTACTGGGCCGCCCGCGTCGCCCCCACCTGGCCGCTGTTCAGGGCGCTGCCGCCGGGGCGCACCCCGTGGCTGCCGTTCAACTCGCCGACGGCGAAGAGGTGCGGCACGCTGGTCTCCCACCAGATATTCCCGCGCAGACCACCGTTGCAGTGCTGGGCGCAGACCGCCACTTCGAGAGGCTGGCGCAGATCGACCCCGTGCTCGGCATACTGGTCGATGGCCTGCTGGTTCATGTGGGCCAGCCGCTCGTAGGGCGTCGCCTGCAAAGCCCCGGAACGTTCGAGATAGAGCCGGGCCTCGTCGCGCAGATCGGCAATCGCGAAGGGCTGCATGCCCGGCGCGGGCGTGGGATTGCGCAGGAAATCCATGAACACCCGCCGTCCCGCCGCGATTTCCCGGTGTACCGCGATGTCCACCAGCGAGGAGCCGCCGCCCTGCAAGCGTTCCGCGTGGAACGGCCACTGATAGCCCTTGAGGAACACGTTGGTGGCCAGATCGGACATGGTGGCGAAGAAGTCGTGCAGGAAATGCCGCCGGTCGGAGACGCCGTCCGCCGCCGTGCTGAAATAATCCGGCACCACCTGCTGGTAGGTTCCCGATAGATTCCAGCGGTAGCCCACCGAGGCCAGCCCGTACTGGAGTTCGGTGAGATTGTTGGCCACGGTGCCGACTTCGAGGGCGAGGCCGTGGGAGCCGAGCTGCCCGTGGGGCCAGACGCTGATTTTGTACATTTCGCCGGGACCGCCGGTGGCCAGGACCACGTTGGTGGCGTTGAACACGGTCAGGCCCAGGGTGTCGCGGTAATGCTCGTCCTTGTTCAGACAGAGCGCGCCCACCACGCGCCCGTCGGCGACGAGCAGGCGCACCGCCTCGTGGCGGTCGAGAATCGGGGTGCCGTTCCGGCGCACCTGGTCGAGCAGCCGCTGGAACATGAAGCGGGAGGTCTTCGGCCCCGCCGAGGTGGCCCGCTGGCGGGGATCGTGGTCGGTCTTGTAGCCCACATAGCCGCCGTAGCGGTTGAAGGGGAAGGGCACCCCGAGACGGCACAGCTCGAAGAAGGCCGGGGCCGAGCCCAGGCCCTCGATGTAGGCCAGGTCCCCGTGCATCATCCCGCCCTGGAACAGAGTGCGGGCGAAGTCCATCGGGCTGTCCGGCTGATCGCCGAAAATGCCCAGCTTGTAGTAGGTCTGCTTGTCCGAACCCGAATTGTTGCAGGCCCCGTTGCCGAGCCGGTCCACCACCACGACCACGTCGCGGACACCGAGCGAGTGCAGGGTGTCGGCGCACTTCAGGCCCGCCGCCCCGGCCCCCACGACCAGAGTGTTCACCGAACGGACCTCGAAGGCAAGCTGCTGCGAGCCCACGGCAAGAGACAGGGAGGACGAACGCATACGAAAGCGATTCCCGGTTGAATTCCAGATTGAGCGACGGCCCCGCAGGACCGTCCGCAATGTCGCCCGTCA
>LVAZ01000050.1 GCA_001603055.1 Victivallales bacterium Lenti_02 | reverse complement strand
GGGATTCCCGCCGACCTGCTGAAGCGCTGCGATGTGCTCGTCTGGTGGGGGCACAAACGGCATGGCGCAGTCGATGATTCCCGGGTCGAGCAGATCGTGCAGCGCGTGACCCGCGAGGGCATGGGCTTCGTTTCGCTACACTCCGCCCACTTCGCCAAAGCGAACATTGCCCTGATGAGCCAGAGCCCGACGGATGCCGCCCTGTTGAACGTGGTGCGTCCGCAAGGCCGGGTGGCCGCCTGGGGCGCCTACGTCGGCGACAGCCTGGACCTCACCATTCAGGCCACCTGTCCGGAGCATCCGATTGCGGCAGGCGTGCCGAAGACGTTCAAGATCGTCCATCACGAGCGTTACAGCGATCCCTATGCCGTTCCCCCTGCCGAAGCGGTTGTGTTCGAGGGCGATGCCGTGCTGAAGGACGGCAAGATCGACCACAGCACGATTGGTCTGTGCTGGACCATCGGAAAGGGGCGGATGTTCTATTTCCAGGCCGGACACGAGACCAACCCCGTGTTCTTCGATCCGAACGTGCGCACGATTCTGGCCAATGCCGTCCGCTGGGCCAAGGCATAGCCCCGCCCTGTTCGGCAAGGGGTTGCACCACAAACCGGGCCTAACCCGACGTTGCCCCGCGTCCGCGCGGGGCAACGGTAGGGTTCAGGCCATTGTTAGCCCCTCGTTTGCAATGGCCTTTCGTCGTGCCTTCTTCGCCTCGGACTGTTGCTGAAGACGATCCGCCACCTGCCTGTTCCCCAGTGATTGGTGTACCTGGGCCAACTTCCAGTCGGGATCAGACCTGAATGGAGCTAGCCGAGACGCCTCCTCCAGCGAGTGGACGGCCGACTCCTTCTGGCCTGCCTGATATTGCACGAGTCCCCTGTAGTAGGGCACGAGCCAGCTGTGCTGAAACCGGCATTGCGCGTGTTTGAGGATGTCTTCGGCACCTTCGTATCGACCCATGCGTCCGTACAAGTCGGCGAGATAGCAGAAGTCCTCAACCTGCGCTTTGTCCGTTCCCACGATGCCCTGAAAGAACTCAAATGCCTGACGTACTATGATGCGTTTCCCGTCCCTAAATACATGGTGCTCCGTGATCGCCATTGACATCGAACGAGTCAACTCCGTTCCGTCGCTGACTTCTGGCATCCACTTCTTGCAGAATTCGATGCTCTCATCCGCTGCACCCATTTCCAGCAACACGCGGGCGATTCGCCCTATGGAAAGGTCGGTGAGGATGCTCTTCTTTCCACACATACGAGCAACCTCCCAATACTCGTCTGCCGCCGATTGGAACTGCTCAAGATCGAACAAAGTAGATGCGAGACTGAAACGCGCCGTCGCAAACCGAGGGTTCTGAAGTTTTGCTTCCGCTAAGAGGGACATAGCGCGTTTCCTGTACCCGACGCATGTGCACCAGTCTCTCTCGCCTGCTCCTTCTGCAAGTCTATTCACGATTGATGCGGCGGTCTCAAGAAAGTGAACGTCCCGACCGTGGGAAAGGAGAGTTTCGAGATGAGACAGGGCTTTAGACAACTTGTCTTGGAATTGCAGCGCAAGGACGTAATTGCCAACCAGCTCTCTGTCACGCGGAAATCGTTTGAAGCCAGCGGCGCAAAGCGACTCAGCGGCTGCATAGGAATGGATGTGGAGGAGAGCAAGAGAATAATTGACGTAGTAGGTGTCGGGTTGGTCAATCATCTCTGCCAGGGGGGACAACACCTTGACGGCTTCGGACGCCTTCCCGCACTTGATTAGGCACAGTGCGAAGTTGAGCGCGACGGTGTGGCCCATATGCCAGTGTTGGCAAGGACTGGCGAGTTCGGGGAAGTACAGGGATTCGATGATTTCCTTTGCCTCGCTCCACTTGCCGAGCGAAACCAGTGCGTCAAATTCCTCTATAAACGGCTTCAGGTCGTCGAATTCAATAACGCCAACCTTCGCACCCGCCTTCAGCATTCGGGGGAGAAATGTCTTCCGGAACTCACCGAGCCCCAGTGCAGGCCTGTGCGCCCGTAGCGGTGGACACTCAGTGGGTGGTTTCTCGCCTTTTCGGGCACATGCACGGGCGACATCCGCAAGCAACTCATCGTAGTTCTGATAACGCTCCTGCGGTCGCTTCTGTAAACAACGCTCGACGATAGACTCAAGACCGAGAGATGTGCGACGCAGGAACCCACCAAGGCGGGGCGGCACGGACCGAAGATGTTGTGTCGCAATCTCAGCCACCGTTCGCCCGCCGAAAGGCGGGTGCCCAGTCTCCATCTCATACATGATGCAACCGAGGCTGTAGATGTCCGAGCGGTGGTCAATCTTCTCTTGACCCAGTATTTGCTCCGGGGACGCATACAGCACAGTTCCGATAAATGAACCGGCTTGGGTGAGAACAGGGCTGTGCGACACGGGGGGTGACTTATCTCCCGTGACCTTGCGCATCTGTTCGCTGCATAGCTTCGCCAAGCCCCAGTCAGAGACGCAGGCGAAGCCACGTTCATCAAACAAGATGTTCTCCGGTTTGAGGTCACGGTGGATCGTCTTGTGTTGCTTTTGAACCCAGTTCAGCGTGTGCAACACCCGACAGAGCGAATTCAGTGCGGCCCTAGGCGTGAGCGCTTTGGCTGTCATCTGATCCCGCAATGTGCCGCCTTGCATCCAAGGCGAGCACATGCAGGGCACCTCGTTCAGACGGGCGAGACAGATTGCCTCAACGACACCGGTGGATTCCGATAACACAAACCACAGCTTTAGTTCTTCGATGAATCTGATCCATGCCGAGTCGCTGCCGAGTAAATGGGGGTGGATGATTTTGACCGCAAAGGCAGGACGGAGCGTCGAATGCGTCACCTTGAGACAGGTGCCCATGCCACCCCCGAGCACATCCGCGACAACGAACTTCCCGTCGGAAAGTCCGCTTGCCTCTGCCAATTGGGGCAGGTCGATTGTATCGCCCTTCTTCATCTTCTCGTGCTTCTGTTTCTCTGGGCTAACTTGTTTTTCTACCCCGACTACCTTCTGCCGGGTGGCGTAGTCCGCCCAAGGAACTTTAGCCATGCTACGGGGCGCTGCAAGCTGATTTGTCGAGCTTTTCCGGGGGGAGGTTGGGGAGCGGCGCGGGGAAAACTGCCTTACGGATTTGGCACTGGCGGAACACCAGCAACATCCCGTGTGCTGGGCGCGACGTGGAGTTCAGAGGCGTTTCCTGGCGAACGCGCGTCCCGAGGGGGACTTGAGGTAGCGTTCGAACGCCCGTCCCTGGTCGAGGTCCGTGAACATTACAGCCGTCATGATCCGCCAAGGGCGGAAGGGGCGGGTGTAGTCGCAGGAGCCCTCGTTGTGCGCCCGGAGCCGAGCATTCAAGTCCTCGGTGAAACCAGTGTAGAACCGGTCGGGGTGGGACTCGCTCTGCAGGATGTAGACGTAGCAGCGGTCCATCTCTCCTCTCACCAAACAGGCCGTATCCCGTTCTCCAGCCTTCGCTCGACTGGCCTGCTTCGCCGCCCGCAGCGCCAGCGCTTGCGCGGCGTCCAGCAAGCCGAAAACATTCTCCAGCCTTCGCTCGACTGGCCTGCTTCGCCGCCCGCAGCGCCAGCGCTTGCGCGGCGTCCAGCAAGCCGTAAACATCTCCAGGCCCGACTTCGCCCTTTGGGCTTCGTCGCGGCAGCCTTCGCTCGACTGGCCTGCCGAGCCGAAGCTCGACTTCCAGTCGAGCGAAGGCTGGGGTGGATGAGGGGACTTGAACCCCCGACCTCCTGGGCCACAACCAGGCGCTCTAACCAACTGAGCTACAACCACCACATGAATCGACTTGGAATATCATTCGGAAAACGAGTGGATACTATCAGGCGCCGCCGTCGGATTGCAAGCAGGTTTCAGCATTTTCCCCGGCGGAGAATGCGGTCGCCGTAGAGGGCGCGGAGTTCGTCCACGGCCTGGTCGAGGGCGCGCTCGCGGGCGGGGTCGGTCTCGGTTTCCCCGCCGAACAGGGAAGGTTGCTGGAGGCCCTGGCCGGGACGCCGTTCGAGCAGACCGGAGACGCCGAAGCCGAGGAGGCGGATGGGCTGGGGCAGGGTTTGGCGGGCGAGGAGGGCGAGGGCGGCGGCGAGCAGGGCGCGGTCGCTGTCGGTGGGGCGGGGGAGGGACTGCTGCCGGGTGATGGTGCGGAAATCGCTGAAGCGGAGCTTGAGCTGGATGGTGCGGGCCTGGCGCTCGGCCTGGCGCAGGCGGCGGGCGACCTTCTCGACCAGGGGGATCAGCTCGGCGCGGAGGCGCTCGGGATCGGCGATGTCGGCGGCGAAGGTCTCCTCGTTGGAGATGCTTTTCTCCTCGCGGGGATCGGCTTCGACGGGGCGGTCGTCGAGGCCCTGGGCCAGTTGCCAGAGGCGGGGGCCGAAGGTGGGGCCGCAATGGCGGGCGAGGGCGTCGGGGGTGAGCTGCTGGAGCTGGGCGATGTGGCGCAGGCCATGCTGGGCGAGCAGCTCGGCGGTGCGGGTGCCCACGCCCCAGATGCGGCCTACGGGGAGGGGCGCGAGGAAGGCGCGGATTGCCGCCGGGTCGAAGGGGACGAGGGTCAGCCCGTCCGGCTTGCGCATGTCGCTGGCGAGTTTGGCCAGGAATTTGTTGGGGGCGACGCCCACGGAGGCGGTGAGGCCGGTGCGCTCATGGATGCGGCGCTTGAGATCGCGGGCCACCGCCGCCGGGTCCGCCCGGCCGCCGGGGACGCCGCTGATGTCGAGGAACGCCTCGTCCACGGAGACCGGCTCGACCAGGGGCGTCACCTCGCGGAAGACTTCCATGATCTGGTCGGACACCTCGCTGTAGCGCTCGTGGCGGGTGGGCACGAAAATCCCTTCCGGGCAGAGGCGGGCGGCGGTGGCGGAGGGCATGGCGGAGCGGACGCCGAAGCGGCGCGCCTCGTAGGAGCAGGTGGCCACCACGCCGCGCTCCTCGGGCCGGGCACCCACGATCACGGGCCGACCGCGCAGTTCGGGGTGGTCGAGCTGCTCGATGGCCGCGAAGAAGGCGTCCATGTCCACATGGAGAATGATGCGGGAAACGGGATTCATGCTTGGTGCGGGTCCGGCGGCGCGGGGGTCTTGTGGTTCCGCGTCACTGCGGTATGGTAGCCGTGCATTGCCGGAACGTACAAATCGAGTCAGCCCGAGCAGGGTCGCGCAAAGACAGGATATGGACGCGAAACAGAGTTGGGAGCAGGTGAAGCCCCAGGCCGGGGCACCCCTCGACCGCGAGGCTTTCGTGCGGTTTGCCGAGGAACTGGCGGCGGCGGGCGAGCCCGCTCTCGCCAACTACGCCCGCTGCGAGGCGAAGGCAAGACAGGCGGCGCTGCACCGTCTGCTCGCCGGCGGGCTGCATGCGGTCGGCAGCCTGCCGCAGTTCGAGCTTTGCCTGCTGGCGGCGCTGGCGCAGGCGGCGGCGGGGCGGCAGGTGTTCGTGTTTTCACCGCTGCCCGTGGCGCCGCAGGTGGTCCGCCAGGCCCATCATCTGCTGGGCGAGGTTCTGGGTTTGAACGTCCAGGCCGCCGGGCCGATCTGCGGGCGGCCCACCTCGCGTCTCAAGCAGGCGCTCAAGGCGGATGTGCTGCTGACCGACACGATCCAGCTCTTCGAGGTGGCCCGCGAGAAGGCCGATTTTCTCGACCGCCCGGCGGCGGCCTTGTTCTGCGAGGCGGACCTCTGCCTGTTCGACGGGCGGCTCGGCATGTGCGATCGGGGCAAGGCCCGGGCCCTGGCGGCGGTCTACCGCTCCTCGGGGCAGACTCCTCCTTGGCGCGACGATCCGGAGGTTCTGGACCTGCGTGACGTGCTGGGGCAATTCGCCCGCGTGGACGGGGTGCTCGGCTACACCAGCGCCCATGTGGCCCGCGAGCTGCGCCGGGTGTACCGCCCGGTTTTCGGCGCCGGGGTTTGCTGCCGGGGCGCGGGCGACTTCCGGGCCTTCGCCTTCCGCACCTTCGCGGAGAAGATGAGCGCCCTCTGCCGGGACATTCTCAAGGCGCCGGGCGACTGTCTGGTCTTCGTCGGCGACGAGGAACTGCGCCAGAACCTCTACCGCCAACTGCGCCAGCGGGACCAGGAGGCGACCCTGCTGGCCGCTCCCCAGGACCTGCGCAATTTTCTGGACATGGCGGGCGAGCGCAAGCGGGTGGGCATCTTCCGGGGCCTGCCCACCACCTTCACCCTGCCCGTCGAGAAACGCCCCGCCATGCAGGTCTTCCTCGCCGAGCACCTGCTGATGCCGCACCAGCACGGCAAGCTGCGCGTTTTCTGCGAACGCGACCTCGAGGTCGTCGGCCCGCCCACCCTGTACCTGTCGATCGAGGACGGGATGTTCAGCATCTACGCGGACCGCGCGGGCATCGGCCGGTTCTTCCGGCTGATGGAGTTCACCGAGAAGTACGACAAGTGGCGGCAAATCCGGCGGGTGATGGCGCGGACCGCCATCCGCCGCCTGCACTCCCTGCGCCGCGCCTATCTGAACGAGGATTACCCGGTCTGCACCCTGGTCGGAGCGGGCGGCGATTCGGCCCCGGCGGGGGAGGCCGCCCGCAAGAAAACGGGCAAGCGGCTCGAGGGGCTCTGCTTCTGCGGCAGCGGCAAGCCGTTCCGCGAATGCCACGGCAAGGCGAAGGTCTAGCGGGAGATGCGGCGATGCAACTGACCCTGGGACTGGACCACGCCGACCGGGCGCCGGAAATCGCCGCCTATGCCCGCCAGGGCGTGGGCGAGTTCTTCGCCGGGTTCGTGCCCTGCGAATGGTTCGGGCGCTTCGGCTGGGAGGTGGGCCTGAACCGCCGCACCTTCGGCGGCACCTGCCAGTACACCGATCTCGGCGAGCTGCGCGAAGCCGTCGCCGCCGTCCACGCGGCCGGCCGGCGGCTGCTCATCACCCTCAACGCCCACGACTATGGCCATGCGCGCCTGGACTTGGTCCGCGACGTGGTCCGCACCCTGGAAACCATCGGGCACGACGGCTACATCGTGGCCGACCCGGCGCTGATGGGGCATCTGCGGGAATGGGGCGTACAGTCCCTTTTCCATCTGAGCACAGGGGCGGGGGCCTTCAACGGCGCGGCCATCCGCTTCTTCCACGAGCGCTACGGCCTGCGCCGGGTGGTCATCCCCCGCAAGATGACTCTGGACGAGATGCGCCGGCTCATGGCGGGCGTGGCCGATCTGGGCCTCGAGTTCGAGGTGATGATTATCGGCTACCGCTGCCATTTCAACGACGAGTTCTGCTTTTCCTGGCACAGCGGCGCCGGGGCCAACTTCTGCACCAACTTCATGCGCATGCCGAAACAGGTCCGCGCCCGCTTCCCGCGCAACTGGAAGGACACTCTCCAGGAGGCCATCGACCACGCGGAGGAGCAGTTCGCGGCGGGGAGCGCGCTCGATGAGTTCTGCCACCGGATGACCACCGCGACGCCCGTCGAGCCGCCGCCCGTCCCGGTCCGGGAGGCGGGCGAGCACTCGCAACTGCCTCTGGCCCTGTACAACAACTGCGGGCTCTGCGCCATCCCCGCCCTGCGCGGCATGGGGGTCCACACCCTGAAAATCCCCGTCCGGGGCGCGCCCTGGCAGAAGGCGCGCTATCTGGAGGCGGTGCGGGCCGTGCTCGACCATCCCGCCCCGACGGCGGAGTTCTGCCGCGGCCTGCTCCGCAGCGAAGGCTTCTGCGCCACGCCCGAGGCCTGCTACTATCATCTCGGCGAACCGAAGGGCTGACCCGATGGAACTGGCCGTCTATTTCGCCAACTGCACCCAGCTCGAGGACATGGACGAGGCCCTGCGCGCCATCGATGTCAACGACATCCCCAGCTTCGTGAGCACTCTGATGTTCGCGGGCGACACCAGTTCCCGCGAGTACTATGGCAACTTGATCGCCCTCCAGTGGCTGGAGAGCCACCTCGAACACACCAACGACGACATTTCCCGGCTCTATTTCGGCCAGGAGTTCTGCGAGCATCTGATTCCCGCTGCCGACGAGCTGCTCCGGGCCTACTACCACTCCCGCCAGATGGGCTGGGACTTCACCTACACCACCGGCGTCTGCACCGACGCGGCTCTGGCGGTGCAGGAGCGCAATCTCGAGCTTCTCGCGGGCCAGGATGGCGAGATCGAGGTGGTGGTGAACGACTGGGGCCTGCTGCGCCTGCTCCGCCGCCGCTTCCCCGGCCTGGTGCCGGTGTTCGGGCGGCTGCTCCACAAACAGATGCGCCTGTCCCGCTTCGCCTCCCCCCGCACACCGCCCCCGGTCAACCGCAACGGCATCAGCCTGCCCGAGCCGGAACTGCGGGCCAATCAGGTCGCGGCCCTGCGCGACACCGCGCTCGGCGATCCGGCTTTCTGCCGGGAACTGCGCGGTCTGGGCATATCCCGCGCCGAGGTGGACATGACGCCGCCGGGGATCGAGCTGCCCGCCCATCCGGATGCCCTGGCCATCAGTTCCTACTACCCCTGGGGCTATGCGGCGGGCGGGCGCAACTGCCTCACCGCCAGCGTGCTCGATCCGGCCCGCGAGTTCGTCGTCGTCGACGGCCCCTGTCCCCGGCCCTGCCAGCGCTTCAACAAGGCCGCGACGAAGCTGACCGGCGACGAGATTCTCATCCAGCGCGGCAACACCGTGTTCGCCTTCCACACGGAATACGCGGCCCCCTACGTGAACGGCCAGTATCCGGTGAGCCGGATGGTCTTCGAACCGTATATTCCCCTCTGACCAGCCGTTCGCCCGGCACCTGTTCGCGGTCTATATTCAGTCGCCATCCTTCCCGCCGTCCCGAACGCCCCTCCGGAATTCCGCATGAGACTTCGCAAACGGTATATCGCCGCCCTGCTCGGCGTGGTTCTGCTGCTCTTCCTGTCCATCAAGCTCTCCCTTGAATGGCGCCGCGAATACGTCAGTGCCGCCGAGTCGGTCCGCCATGCGCACGCCGCCCTGCGGGCGGGCGACGTGGACCAGGCCATCCACGATCTCGACGAGGCCGTCTCGCGCAGTTCGCTGGACCAGGAGGAGCTTTCCTCGACCATCCACCGCCTGCTGGCCTTGCTGGACGGCGCGCCGCCGATGCCCCTGGCCGATGCCGCCCGGCTCCACCGCTACCGGATCGAGCTGCAGCGGCGGAACTGCCAGAGCCAGAGCTGGGAAAAACCGCTGGCCCGGAGCATCGAGCGCCTGGGTTTGTCGCCGGAAGAGGCCAAGCGCCGCTACAATCTGCTCCATCCCGGCTGGGAGCTGATCGATGCCTGCCTCGCCGAAGCCGAGATGCTCGACACCTTCGCCGCCTGGCGACAGGGGCGGCTGCTGGGGCAGGAACTCAAAAGGACTGGTGCCGTGAGCGAGGCGGTCCACACGCTGCGCGCCATTGCCAATCTCAAGACCCGCGAGCTGGATGTGCAGGGGGTGGAGTTCATTCCCGCCGCGCCGATCGTCGGCTGGGCGAGAAAGACGCGGCAGGCCCAGCCCGACAACCCGGACCTGCTCCGGGTGCTGACCATCGGGCTGGGCATTGCCCAGGATGACGAGCGGCTCGCCACCGCTTCCCTGCCTCGTCCGAGCACCCTCGCCGAAGCCATCGCCCTCGCCGACCAGTTCGCCGAGGCGAATCCGCACAGCCTGCAGGCCCGGGTCATCCGGATCGAAGCCAGAGTCCGGGCGGCGGAACTGGTCGCCATGTCCGCCCGGCCGACGGCGCAGGAGCTGCTCGACGAGTTCGCCTTCGCCGACGCGGGCGGGGCGCACTGGCGCGACCTGCTGCGCGCCGCCAACCTGCAACTGCGCAACCTGCGCCTGCTCGATCCCGGCAACGGCGGGGACATGCGGGGTGTCGCCACTCTCCGCCGCCTGGCGGGCGTGCTGCTCGAACGCGATCCCGGCGCGCCCGACGCCCACCTCGCGCTGGGGCGGCTGTACCGCCTGCTGGAGCAGGAAGCGGAAGCCCGCGACCATTTCCGCCAGGCGGCGGAAGCGTCCCCCCGGGTGGTTCCCTCCCTGCGCGCCCAGATATGGCATTTGGCCGGGGGGCTGGCCATTCTTGAGGAGGTGGAGCTGGACCTCCGGCAGAGCGCTGCCGATCTCGAACTTCTGGACCGGCGCGTGGACGCCGCCGCCCTCCGGTTGGGCGAGGGGCAGGGCCACGTGCAGCTTATCCGGGGACGGATCGCCCTGCGCCGTGGCCAGCAGCGGGAAGGCATCCGTTTTCTCGAGGAAGCCTGCAAGCAGCTCGGCAGGCCCCGTCCGGAGGCCCTGTTCCACTCGGGCATGGCTTTGGCGGGCGTCGGCGAAACCGGCATCGCCGCCGAGCGGCTCGGCTTGTTTCTGACCATGCGGAGCGACGATCCGGAGCAGAATCTGGAGGCCACACGGACGCTGGCTGGTCTTCTGCTGCTGAATCTCCCGGCGAACGAGGCGGCCCAGCGTCTCGCCGAGCTGTGCGCCCGCTATCCCGAGGACGGGGAACTCGCCCTGGTCCGGGCCCGTGCCCTGCTCCACGCCACCTTGCAGACCAACACCGAACCATCGAGCCGCGCCGTCGGCCTGGAGGCGATTCGCGCCCTGCTGCGCAACCAGGTCGCCGCCGGGCGGGAGGAGGCGCTGCTCCAGGCGGCGGTGGCCGAGGCCCTGCTGGACGAGGCGGAAGGCTCCCTGCGTTCGCTCGAAGCGTTTTGCCGCGCCCGCCCCCGGCACACGGAAGGCATTCTCGCCTGGTGCCGGGCTCTGCGCCAGCGGGGCGACCCGGACGGCGAGGAGAGGGTGGTTCGCGAACTGGTCCTGCCCCTGGTTCCGGACCCGCTGGCGGACCTGCTGCGCCGGGCGCTCGCCCGCGAACCGGCGGTCCGGGATTTGCTCCAGCCCATGCTGCGGCTTGCCTTCGCGACGGATGCCGCCGATCAGTTGCTCGGCCTGTTCTGGCTGCACTGGAGTCTCGGCGAGGCGGAAGCCTGCGCCCGGTTCCTGGCCGAGGGGGTCGCCCTCCAGCCGGACCATCCCGGTTTCCTCGCCGCCCGAATCGCTTTCCTGCTCGACACGGGGGAGGCGGCCGCGGCCCGCGCCGTCCTGGACGCGCTGCCCTCCGGGATTCCCGAATGGCAGCGGCAGGTGTGGCAGGCCAAGCTGCTGCTGGCGGTCCGCGATTTCACCGCCGCCGAGCAGGTGCTGCGCCGGCTCGTCGCCCGCCAGCCCCATCTTTCCGAAGCCATGGCTTTGCAGGGCAATCTGGCGCGGCTCCAGAACCGCAATGCCGAGGCCCGGCTCCGCTACCGGGACAGCCTGAAAACCAATCCCCGCCAGCTCATCGCCCTCGAAGGCATAGCCGAAATCTGCCTCGGGGAGCACGAACCGGTGCTGGCTTTCGGCTACCTTCGCCAACTGGTCCGGCTTGCCTCCCCCGAACAACCCCTCTTCGAGGCCCTGCTGCTTGAGCAGCTCTCCCGTTCCGGCACTGTCGCCGGTGCCATCCGGTTCCGCGACCATCGCCGGCGGCAAGCGCCCTGGGACCGGGCCAACCGCCTGGAACTGGCCCTCCTCCACCGCAAGTCCCGGCAGGGCGGCCGGGTCGGCGAAATTCTGCGGCGTCTGCATCAGGAGGACACTGGCGACCTGGCCATCGCCCTGCTGCTTGCCCGGACTCTTCACGAGAGCGGGCAGCGGCAGGAAGCCCGGGAATTGCTGGCCCGCGCCGCCGCCGCCGACGACGACGGGAAACTCTTCGAGGTGGCCGGGCAGCTCGCCGCCTTCGGGGCCGCTGCCGAAGCTCGGGAACTCTTCGCCAGAATCGCCGCCGGAGAGGGTGCCTCCGCCCCGGCCGCCCGGTTCCATTTGGCCGATTCCCTCTACGAAGAGGGGAGATGGGCCGAGGCGGCCGCCGCCTACGGCGCCTGTGCCGGTGCCGCAGACCGGCCCGACCTGCTTCTGCGGCAGGCGGAATGCACGATCAAGGCGGGGCAGCCGGCCGCCGCCCGCGCGCTTCTGGACACGTTGCGCCGCCGGGTTCCCGAGCACCCCCTGATTGCGGTCCTGGAGGCCGAACTGGCCCTGGCGGACGGGGACTTGGCGCGGGCCGCCGCCGCCTGCGAGCGGGCCCTGGCCCGCCATCCCGGCTGCGCCGCCGCCTACCTGTTGCGAGCCCAAGTC
>LVAZ01000435.1 GCA_001603055.1 Victivallales bacterium Lenti_02 | reverse complement strand
TTCCCCCCGCGCCTTCCGCGCGGGAGGTGCATGACTGGGCGGGCATCGGCAGGCATGGCCCGCGCCCGCCGTTTCCGGATCACCATTCGGCGATGGTGCCGTCCTCGAGCCGCCAGATGGGGTTGTGCCAACTGTGGCCGACGGCGGCGGCTTCGCGGACCCTGTCCTCGTTGATCTCGATGCCGAGGCCGGGGCCGGTCAGTTTGGGGACGAAGCCCTGGTCGTAGCGGAAGGCGCCGGGGTCGGCCAGGTAGTCGAGCAGGTCGGAGCCCTGGTTGTAGTGGATGCCGAGGCTCTGCTCCTGGATGACGGCGTTGGGCGAGCAGAAATCCACCTGGAGGCAGGCGGCGAGGGCGATGGGGCCGAGCGGGCAGTGGGGGGCGAGGGCCACGTCGTAGGCCTCGGCCATGGCGGCGATCTTGCGGACTTCCCAGATGCCGCCGGCATGGCTGAGGTCGGGCTGGACGATGTCCACGGCGCCGGAGGCGAGGATGCGCTTGAAGTCCCAGCGGGTGAAGGCCCGCTCGCCGGTGGCGATGGGCATCGAGGCGTGGCGGCGCAGCTCGGCGAAGGCTTCCTGGTTCTCGAACAGCACCGGCTCTTCGACGAACATCAGGCTGTAGGGTTCGAGTTCCTTCATCAGGATGCGGGCCATGGCCACGTGGGCGCGGCCGTGGAAGTCGATGGCGACCTCGATGCTCTTGCCGAGTTCGTCCCGGATGGCGGCGACGCGGGCGACGGCGCGGTCCACCTTCTCGTGGGAGTCGATCCAGCCGAGTTCCTCGACGGCGTTCATCTTGACGGCGGTGTAGCCCTGCTGCTGGCGTTCGCGGGCGGCCTTGGCGACGTTTTCGGGGCGGTCGCCGCCGATCCAGACGTAGGCGCGCATCTTGTGGCGCACGGCCCCGCCCATGAGTTCGTAGACGGGCACGCCGAGGGCCTTGCCCTTGATGTCCCAGAGGGCCTGCTCGATGCCGGAGAGGGCGCTGGTGAGAACGGCACCGCCCCGGTAGAAGCCGCCCCGGTAGAGGGCCTGCCAGAGGTCCTCGATGTCGCCCGCCTCGCGGCCGACGAAGTATTCGCCCATTTCCTTGACGGCGGCGGCGACGGTGGCGGCGCGGCCCTCGACGATGGGTTCGCCCCAGCCGCTGATGCCGCTGTCGGTCGTGACCTTGAGGAAAAGCCAGCGGGGGGCGACGGGGAAGAGTTCGAAACCGGTGATTTTCATGGTCGGAGTGTCCTGGTTGCCGGATCAGCGTTCGACTTCGCCGGGGACTGGGCGGTTCTGGATGCCGAGGAATTCCTCGATTTCCTGTTCGATGAAGAGGGCCTGGTTCTCGTTGTCCAGACTGCCGAGCAGCTTTTCGTCCTGGCCGTCGCTGGTCCGGGCGCGGAGTTCGTAGGTGATGGAAGTGCCGTTTTTGCCGTGGTGGACGCGGCGTTTGGTGTAGAGCTGGCGGAGGGAGTCGGCCTTGAACTGGCGGTTGCCGGGGGAGGGGATGGGGGCGTGGCGAATCTGGAGCAGGCCGTTGACGACGGTGATGGTGGTGGTGTTGAGGAAACCGGCCAGGGTGGCATAGGCCACGCCGAGCCCCACCAGCGCATGGAGCGAGCCGAAGGCCGCCATCGGCCAGATTCGATTCTTGATGGCGATGGTGAACCAGACCGCCATGAAGCCGTTCCAGAACAGGCAGAAGAAAAACAGGAAGATGAATTTCGCGCCGAACCAGCGGCGCAGGATGCGCAGGCCGTTGGCCCGGCGGAAGAGGCGGATGCCCTTGGGCATGGGAACTTTTTCGCGGCGGCCGCCGCCGTCGTCGCCCAGAGCGTCGAGCTGGGCCGCGCAGTTGAACAGATGACCGCAGGCGTCGCATTTGGCCAGACTGCGGAGAAGATCGAGGTTCTCCGGCAGGATGGCCGCGTTGCATTTCTCGCATTGCACTTGCATACTATCGCCCCTCGCGTTGTGTGTGCAGAAACCTAGGCCGGGGAGACGGAAAGGCAATCGGCCGGGTGGCTCGGAGTTGGCTTTCCCATGTTTTTTCTGTTCAAGAAAATGGTGGGTCTCTGCCTGTCGCCGCTCAGTGTGGTCTTGCTGCTGGGGCTGGCGGGGCTGGCGCTGCTCTGGCTGGGACGGCGGCGGCCGGCCCGCCGGCTGCTGACGGCGGCTCTGGCGGTGCTGGTCCTGGTTTCCTACGGAGTGCCGGGAAGCTGGATCGTGCGCTGGCTGGAATCGCGGCAGCCGCCGTTTCCCGACGGGACGCCGGTGGCGCAGGTGGTGGTGCTGGGCGGGGACTACAGCTTTTCGCCCGGGCTTCCCGCCCGGAACCATATCGGCAGCTCCTCCCTGGCCCGGGTGGTCGAGGGGGTCCGCATCTACCGGTTGCAGGAATCCGGCTGCACGCTGGTGCTCTCGGGAGCGGAGGTGGCGGCGGGGATGCGGGCGGTGGCCCTCGAGCTGGGGGTGCCCGAGGGGGATATTGTTCTCGACTCGATTTCGCGCGACACCGGGGAGCAGGCCCGCCTGCTGCGCGAGTCTCTGGCCGGGACGTCCTTCGCGCTGGTCACGTCCGCCTCGCACATGCCGCGCGCGCTGGGGCTCTTCCGGCACCAGGGGCTGGAACCGGTGCCCGCTCCCACCGACTATCTCTGCAAACCCGGCCCGGGCCGATCGCTCTATTCGTTTTTTCCCGCCGCGTCCCGCATCCGGACCGGCGAGCGGGCCATCCAGGAAACGCTGGGGCTGCTCTGGTCCCGGCTACGGGGGCGGCGATGAGCGAACCGGTGATTGTCACGGCGTCGCGCGGCCGCGAACGCCAGGGGGCGCTGTGCCTGGTGGCGGCGATGGTCTCCTTTGCCAGCGTGCCGCTTTTTCTGCGCTATCTGACGCATTTTCCGGAGCTGGACGCCTGGACGGTGAACGCGGTGCGCTACGGCATGGCCACGGGGGTCTGGCTGCCCTACATCGTCCACCGCTTCCGGCGGTTTCCCGCCGAGCGGGGGGTCTGGCGGGCCGCCATCCGGGTATCAATGGTGAGCGTGACCGGGCAGATCGGCTGGGCGCTGGCCGCCTACCACAACGAGGCGGGGGTGATCGCCTTCGTGGTGCGCAGCTCGTTCCTGTTCGCCGTCACCTACAGCCTGATTCTGCTGCCGTCCGAGCGGGCGACGGTGCGGCGGCCCCGCTTCTGGCTGGGGGCGGCGGGCATGGTGGCCGGCATCGTGCTCATGTTCGGCGACGCCTTCCGCACCGGCAAGAGTTCGCCCCGCGGGCTGGGGATTCTGCTGTTCACGGCGGCGGTGTGGGGGCTCTACGGGGTGCTGGTGAAGCGCGACCTGGGCGGCTACGACGAACGGGCAAGCTTCGCGGCGAATCTGGTCTACACCACGGGGGTGCTGGTGGTGGCCATGTTCCTGTTCGGCAACTGGCGGACCCTCGGCCAGGTGTCCCCGAGGCTGTGGCTGGTGCTGGTCTGCTCGGTTTTCGCGGGCATCGTCTTTTCCGACGTGCTCTACTACCGCGGCATCCATGTGATGGGGCCGGTGATCGCCAACGGCACCAGTTTCATCCAGCCCTTTCTGACCGCGCTCGGGGCCTGGATTTTCCTCGGCGAGGTTCTGCATCCGAGCCAGTGGGCGGGGGGTGTCGTCCTGGTGGCGAGCTGCCTTCTCCTGCTCTCGATCAAGCTCGGGCGCCAGCCCGTCGCCCCGCTGCCCGTCGCGGACTCGACCCTGCCC
>LVAZ01000434.1 GCA_001603055.1 Victivallales bacterium Lenti_02 | reverse complement strand
GGGTGGCGCCGTCCCAGACTTCGCCCGCCAGTTGCTCCGCCGCCGCGCCGCCGCGCAGACGGACGGTCACGGCCACGCCGCCGCGATGGGGGGCGAAGGTCCAGTCGAAGCGTTCGCCTGCCAGGGGGCCGCCCGACACCAGCCGGGCCTGGCCGGCGGGGGCGGGTGAGGGCTGGTACTGGAAGGAGGCCAGATAGCGCCGCCAGGCGGCGGGCTGTTTCGCCAGCTCGTCCTCGGCGACGGCGATGCGGTCGCGGAGTTGATAGAGTCCCAGGCGCGCCCGGTGGACGGCCGCCAGTTCCTGCTCGATCAGCCGCTCGCGCAGGACATCCTGCGCCGGGGGCCAGGCCAGACGAACCTCGCCCACGTCGAGCACCAGCTCGCGCGCCTGTCCCGGCTCGTTCTCGAAACGGAAGGAGATGCCGACCACCGCCGTCGGCTCGTAGCGGGTGGCGCGGGTCGGGTTGTTCGGGTCGAAGCGCAGGCTCTGCCAACTGCCGTCGAAGGAGGCGTCGGGGAGCATGTCCGCCCAGGATTCCAGATTGTCGGCATGGCGGGTGTAGAGACGGACCATGAAGGGATAGCGCCCGTTCAGCGGCCCCGGCGGGCAGCGCAGATCGATTTCGAGCATCCGTCCGGCGACGGAGACGGGCTCGGGCAGAGCCGTGTTCAGAAAAATGGTCTGCTGGGTTCTGGCCTCGGTGAACCGGCCCGTCTGGCGCAGGATGCGTTTGCCGTCCTCGGTCTCGACCGTGGGCGGCGGCGGCGGCACGGCATCGTAGAGGGAGGTCTGGACCGCTTCGACGCCGGGGCCGGTGAGGTCGATGCGCCCGATGGGCCGTTCGCCGAAGGCGGCGAGCCGGCGGGCATATTCCTCGGGGGAAAGGCGATAGTCGCTCGGGGGCAGCAGCGACGGCAGCGACCGCTGCCAGGGGGCCTGTCCCGCCGCCAGCCGCTCCCGGGCCGCCGCGTCGTCGGCCCGGAGGCGCTCCAGCTCGGCCAGCCATTCCCCGGCGTGGGCCGTGTCCCGCGCCAGCTTGTCCTGCTCGTAGCGCCAGCGCCCGATCAAATCCTCGAGCCGCTGGCGGTCGATCTCCTCGGGCGGCAGTTGCGGCAGCAGCTCGTCGCCGTCGGCGGTGTAGGCCGGACCGTCCGGCAGGAAGCGGATTTCATCCAGCCGCAGCCAGGCCAGCCCCTCGCCCGCGCTGGCGGGAACCACCTGGAACTGGACGACCTGGGCGAAGTCCAGCGTCCCGGCTTCCTCGGGGTTGCCACCCCGGAAATACCGGAAGTCCGCGGCGGTAAACCGGTGTTCCTGCCATTCGGTGCCCAGCTCGATGGCCGGGGTCTGCCATTCGACGCCGTCCTGGCGCAGCAGGCGCACCTGCATCGTCGCGGGCCCCTCGGCCTCGCGCCGGGCCTGGAAAGTCAGTTCCCGGAGACCGGGAACCGCCCGGAACATGGGCCAGTTGAAGCGTGTCCAGTCCCCCCGCCGGTGGCAGAGCAGGAAACTGCGCTCGCTGCCCGCCGCGCCGGGCGGAGACGGCACCGCCGACTCCGCGTTCGACAGCAGGGCGATTCGGTAGCGCAACTGCTGATCCTCCGCCCGCAGGCAGAAACCAGCCACCAGGAAGCACAGGGCGACGAACGTGGATAGGCGCATGAGGATACTCCAAGTCTGGACGGACCGGCGGGGGCACGGGCACCCGGAAGGGGTGAAAATAGGCGGGGGAGCGCCGTTTTCAACCCCTTAGCCAGCCGTTCCGCCGGAACTCGGGCTTGACGGACTTGCCGGGCCGTGGTATATGCCGGGTGCCGGGGGGCCGTCCTCCGGCCGGGAACGGGACGGCGACCCGGAACGAAAGGTGCGGTGATGGCGATCAGGACCTGGTTTCTACCGATGGCGATGCTGCTGGCTGCGGGCAGCGTCCCGGCGGCGCGGGCGGCGGAGAATCTGCTGGCGAATCCGGGCTTCGAGGAGGCCCTCGAACCAGGGTGGGACAAGCGCACCCCCGAGGATGCCACGCGGCGCATTCGGCGCGAGGAGAACGCCGGGCGGACCGGGGCGGCGGCGCTGCTCGAAAATATCGAGCCCGTCTACACCCGCCTGCGGCAGGGGCACGACCGTTCCCTCGCCGTCGCGCCGGGCAGCCTGGTCGAGCTGTCGGCCTGGATTCGTTCGGAGCAGGACGCGGACGGCGTGGCCATGCTTCAGCTCTACTGCATGGACGAGGCGGGCGGCATCCGGGCGCAGCCGGTTTCCCCCACGGTCCGGGGCGCCTGCGACTGGACGCGCCAGCGGCTGCTGGCGATGGTTCCCGAGCATACCGCCTATCTGATGGTCTACGTGCAGACTCGCGGCGGCAAGGGCCGGGTGTGGTTCGACGACGTGGAGCTGGTGGTCCGGCGCGAGCCTCTGCCCCGTCCGCCGGCGCCGCGCATCGCCCTGCTGACCGACCTGCCCGAGGACGACACCACCCTCGCCGAAGCCCGGGTGCTGTTCGCGGATGGCCTGGAGCGGATCGAGCCGCCGACGACGGCCCTGGCGGGAGACTTCGCCGGGGCGCTCGTGCTTTTCCGGGACGCCCCTCCTCCCCCGTTGAACGAGACTCTGGCGACCTTCGCGCGGGCCGGCGGCCGGGTGTTCATGGACCTGCGGGCCTTCGCCCGCCTGCACGGCACCGAGGCGGAAGCCGCCGAACTCGGCCCCCTCAAGGGCAAATCCCTTCCCGAGCAAATGGCGACGGGATTGCGCGTGGTGAAGGCGGCGGACGCGACGGGAGGCTTCGCGCCGGGGCAGACCATGCCGCGCGCCAGTTGGCCGGAGGGGACATTGCTGGTTCTGCCGGCGGCCTTCGCCCTGCCCGGCATGGAGGTTCTGGGCGTCGTGGCGGACGGTCGGGCCGGTCTGGTCCAGATGCAACTGGGCGAGGGAAGCATCGTCGCCTGCGATCTCCTCTCCCTGCGCGAACCCCGCCACAACCAGGTGGACGCCTACTACAAGTTCACCCCGGCCAGCGGGGCCCTGGGCAATCCGGTGCGGCTGGGCCGCTACTACCCGGCGAAACTGCCCTACGACGGGGTGGTCGCGGAAATGAAACGGCTGGCCGACGCCTTTCCCCAAACCATCCGCCTGGAGGAGGAGGGACCGGCCTCGGAGGACTACCGCCTGTGGAGCCTGAACCTGGGCAGACCGGGAGCGCCGCTCTACTTCCTCTACGCCGCCGCCCACGGCAGCGAATGGGAACCCGGCTACGGCCTGATGGCCTTCGCCCAGCGGCTGGCCGAGGGCGCGCTGACCGACGCAATCGATCTCGACAAGGTGGAAATCAAGATCATTCCCCTGCTCAACCCCTGGGGCTACGAGCGGATGCGCCGCCAGAACGCGCAGGGAGTGGACCTGAACCGTCAGGGCGACGATCTCTGGGATACGTTCCGGGGACGCGACAGCAACCAGGACGGCGTCTGGGGGCCGGGCGACTACGACTGGAAGGGAAGCGCACCCTTCACCGAACCCGAGGCGCGGGTCTACCAGCGCATCGTCGCCAACCCCAACCTGCACTGCCTGCTCGATTTTCACGGGAACACCGCCGTCACCAGCAACAAACTGGCCATTCTCCCGACCACCGCCAAGCCCGAGAACGAACTGCTGGCCCTCGATGTGCAGCGGCTGGCGAACGAGCGCCTGCGGGGCCGTCATCTGCTGCGGCAGAACGAGGAGAACCAGGTGTCCCCGTACCTGCTCGACCATATCCGGCTGAACCAAGGCACCCCCACGCTGCTGAACAGCGGCGCCCGCAACCGCTACGGCATGCTCATCGAGCTGACGGCCGGCTACCGGGATTCCTACGGCACGGTTCTGCAGACCGACGTGACTGCGGAACTGTGCCGCGCCCTCTTCCTCGCCTATCCGCCCCCGGAACGCTGACGCCAGGAAAGCCGCCCCCGCACGGCACCGGGGCGCGGGGCAATCCCCAACCTATTTTTCCGCCGGGGCGGCGGGCCGGAACCAGTTCCGGGTGCGCAGGCAGAAGCGGACCAGGGCCAGCATGATCGGGACCTCGATGAGCACGCCGACCACGGTGGCCAGGGCGGCGCCGCTCGACAGGCCGTAGAGCATGGTGGCGGTGGCGATGGCCACCTCGAAGTGGTTGCTGGCCCCGATCATCGCCGCCGGGGCGGCGTCCTCGTAGGAGAACTTGAGCAGCCTGGCCACAGCATAGGTGATGCCGAAAATCAGGACCGTCTGGATGGAAAGCGGGATGGCGATCCAGAGAATCGTCAGGGGGTTGCCGAGGATCACCTCGCCCTTGAAGCTGAACAGCAGCACCAGAGTGCCGAGCAGGGCGGCGATCGAGACCGGGGTCAGGATGTGGAGGAACTTCTCCGCGAACCAGACCTCGCCCTTGTTCCGGAGAATCCAGCGGCGGGTGAAGTAGCCCGCCACCAGGGGCAGGGCCACGTAGATGCCGATCGAGAGCAGCAGGGCCTCCCACGGAACCGGCATCTCGTTCACTCCCAGCAGCCAGCCGCCGAGCAGGCCGTAGAGCACCAGCATGGTCAGCGAGTTGATCGCCACCATCACCAGGGTCAGCCCCTGGTTGCCCCGCGACAGGTAGCCCCACACCAGCACCATGGCCGTGCAGGGGGCGATGCCGAGCAGAATCGCGCCCGAGATGTACGAACGCCACAGCTCGACCTCGCTGCCGTCCTTGAGCAGGTCCATGCCCGGCAGCAGGCCGCGGAAAAGAACGCCGAGAAACAGCCAGGCGATGGCGAACATGGTGAAGGGCTTGATGCACCAGTTCACGATCAGGGTCAGCAGCACCGGCTTGGGGGTCTTGCCTGCCTTGACCACTTCCGCGAAGTCGATCTTCACCATGATCGGGTACATCATGAAGAACAGGGCGATGGCGATGGGGATCGAGACCACCGGCGCGCCGTTCACGCGGATCGCGATGCCGTCCAGATACTGGGCCACCCCGGGCGCCAGCTTGCCCAGGGCAATGCCGCCGACAATGGCGAGGCCCACCCAAAGCGTGAGGTAGCGCTCGAAGACGCTGGTCATTTTCCGTTCGTCGGCAGGGCAGATTTTGGAGTCCATCGGCGAGCCTTTCCGGTTCCGCCTAGCGGGCGCAGCAACCGCAGGATTTGGGTTTGACCGCCTCGACCGAGGCGGAGCGGACGTAGTCCTCGGCACCGCTGCCGGGGAACCAGTCGCGGATGAATTCGCGGCTTTCGGGCTTGACCGAAACGCGGATGTCGGCAAAGCCCGCCTCCCGCAGCATCGCCTCGAGTTCGGCCACGCTGGCGGCGCCGGCGATGCAGGCGCAAAGCGCCGTGCCATCCCGCATGGCCGGGGGCAGAGGCTGCACCGCGACCACATCGGAAATGGCCAGCCGCCCGCCGGGGCGGAGGACGCGGAACGCCTCGCGGTAGACCTGCGGCTTGTCGGGCGAGAGATTGATCACGCAGTTGGAGAGAATGGCGTCCACCGAGCGGTCGGCGACCGGCAGATGCTCGATTTCGCCGAGGCGGAAGCTGACATTTCCGGCCCCGCTTTTGGCGGCGTT
>LVAZ01000433.1 GCA_001603055.1 Victivallales bacterium Lenti_02 | reverse complement strand
GCACCAGCCCCTGCATGAAATGCCCGATCTTGTCGTAGGGATTCCGCCCCAGCCCGAGCCAATCCTGAAGCCAGAACCCCAGCGGCACGCGGGCGTAGCTGTAGGCCCCGCCGAAAATCAGCACCAGCGCGTGCAGGAAAATCAGGAGGTACAGCAAATCGGTCAGCGGGAACCGCCTGCGCGTCATGGCCAGCACCGGCACCGCCACCAGCACCGGCACCACCTCGAGCCACCACGTGGTCCGGTCATAGGGGGAAATCCCCGACCAGACCAGCGCGGCCAGCACCGCCAGCCCCAACCCGATCAGCCATCGCTCGCGCCGCATGGAGTCACCTTTTGCCCGGCCGCCGGGGCATCCGGCAGCCGCCCCGAACGTAGACGGCCCCCTCCACCCTGTCAACCCCCTGCGGCGCAACGCTGCTGTAGGTTTGACGGGAAATGGCATCATGCTAGGTTAGCGAAGAGCGGGGCATACTCCGGCACCTGGCCGATACCCCAATAACCAACGGGCCTGGAACATCCGGAATGGGAAAGAAAGCGCAGCAGCTCCGGCACGAGACCATCCGCACGATTCGTACTGACCCCCTTACGGATGCGCAACGTATGCGCCTCGAGGGGGCAACCTACGAGGGAAACCCGTTCCACAAACGCAATCCCGGGGATTTCGGATTGACCCCGCCGGCCGCGCCACGGCCTGACAAGACGCTCTGCGATGAAGCGGGCATTTTCAAGAGGGTTGTGGCAACTCGCCTCTTCAAACGGGGGATCAAGCGCGCGCTCGTAAGTGAACTCATGACCCCCGCCGGGTTCCCCAAGGAGTTCTGGGTAGTGGACAGCGAGGGGAATGTATTCGAGGCGATGTACGGTGGCAGCAGGGAAGGTGCGTACCACGGCTACCCCATTCGGCGAAGTGATCCGCTCTTCGAGAAAGTGAGTTCAGCCTGGAAAGAGAAACCATGAGTGCGATTGACTTCCAGGTCTGCGAATGGCATGGCACATGGGACAGCGATCCCCGGCAGGATGCAACTCTCGCCTCCCTTCGGCTCGACGCCGGGGCTGGGGCTGGGCGGGTGTGCCTCACCGAGGTCTACGACCAGATAGCCCGTACGGTTCGTCCGCACATCAACGTTTCGGCCTACGCCCTTGCCCGCTGGTTGCTGCTCAATTGGTGGCGTCTCCGCTGGGAGCCGCCCCGCCGGGGAGCGGACTGGCTGTTGGCGCACTCCTTGGCCGCAATCGGAGAAGGTTACGCTTGGCCACCTGCTGTGATCTCAAGCGACGGTGAGTTCATCCAGATACAGGCCAGTGCCGAAAGTGCCTGCGACGTTGCCGCAATCCGCTACCTGGCCAACGCCATGCTGGACGTTCCCGCTGCGGACTTCGAGGCGGCAGTCGACGGCTTGGCTGGGCAGGTCCAACTGCGCCTGTCCGCATGCTCTGGAGAAGACCGGGACCTGCGGGAACTCCAGGAGGAGCTCGCCGAAGAGCGGGCGAACCCGCAACTCGCCAAAACCTGCCGTCTCCAAGCCATCGCTGGGTTCAACCCTGGCGATGCACCGGCCGGTTGGCTGGACGAAATGGAGAATTTGCGTCACGGGGTCGGACCCGGCGCAATCGGCGAACTCGCCGCCATGTTGCCCTCCTTGCGCGGGGGCCTCCAGGAAGCCCAAGAGGGCGTCGACCAGCTCAGGCGCTCCGGGCACGAGATTGATCTCGGCTGGCTTCGGACTCCCCCGCGAAGCAAGCATCCCGAGTTGCCATGGGAGAAGGGCGCCCGCCTAGCCGTCTTCGTCCGGCAACTTCTTGGTCAGGAATCCGGCCCCCTGACAGATTCCACGCTGGGCGACTGCCTTGGCACCGCCCTGCCGATGCCCTTCGTCGAACGCAGGGCATTGAAAGGGGGCTTCCGAAGCAACGGAAACGGTCGAACCCGCGTTGCAGTCCCGAATGCGCGCCCCGAAAGCCAGCGGTTCTATCTTGCACGATTGATGGGGGGAGCCTTATTCGCCTCCAAGGACGATCACCTGCTGGCAGTCACGGACGCAGGAACGGCGATGCAGAAGTGCGAACGTTCATTTGCCCAGGAACTCCTCTGTCCCTGGCGTGATTTGGACGCCTTCACGGACGAGAAAGGTCTTGGCGACGACGCCATAGCCGATGCTGGCGAGCACTTCCAGGTGTCCGACTGGGTGATCCGCACGGTGCTGGTGAACAAACACAAGCTCCCTCGCGAGCGTCTGCCCCAAGCCCTGCAATAGCGCCCCCCTCGCCTCTTCTCTTGCCTTCTTGGATTCTGCCGGGGAGGGGGCATGTTGCCGCCTGCATTTTTCAATTCTGGATATGGAACCATGCCGACTGCTGTTCTCTTTGATCTCGACGGGACGCTGGTGGACTCGCGGGCCGATCTGGCGACGGCCGTGAATCTGGTGCGGGCGGATTTCGGCCTCGAACCGATTTCCGTGGACCGGGTGGTAAGCTACGTGGGGGACGGGGTGCGGACGCTGCTGGCCCGCGCGCTGGCGGATTTGCCGGGCGCGGATCTGACCCAAGCGGTCGCCCGGATGCGCGGCCATTATCTGGCCCATATGCTCGATGAGACACTGCCCTATCCGGGGGTGGCCGAGGGGCTGGCGCGGCTGGCGGCGGCGGGATTCGTCCTGGGAGTGGTGACGAACAAGGTCGAGGAGCCCGCCCGGCACATCTGCGCGGCCCTCGGGCTGATGCCGCCGCTCGCGGCCATCGTCGGCGGGGACACCTGCCCCACCCTCAAACCCTCTCCCGAACCGGTCCATCACGCGCTGGCGCAACTGGGCGCCGGGGCCGAGGGCGGCTGGTTCGTGGGCGACAACCACACCGATCTCGAAGCCGGGGCCGCCGCCGGCCTGCGCACCTGTTTCTGCCGCTTCGGCTTCGGCCACGCGGACGGCCGCCCCGCCGATCTCGAAGTGGACCATTTCGCCGAGCTGGTCGCCCATCTGACGGGACGGTAGGGATTCCGGAACCGCGGTTCCCGCTTGCATCTCCATGCCGCCCGCTTTACCTTACTTACAAGTAAGGCATAAAAGAAAGGCGAACCGATGCAGGCCACGATCACCTCCAAAGGGCAGATCACGCTGCCCAAACCGCTACGGGACCGCCTGCGCCTCCATGCGGGCGACAAGGTGGATTTCTTCCTGGACGCCGACGGGCGGGTGGAAATGGTGCCGAAGAAACGTTCGCTGAAGGAACTCAAGGGCATGCTTCCACCGCCGGTCCGCGGCGTGACCCTCGAGGACATGGAGCGGGCCATCGCGCAGGGAGCGGGCGGCGATGATCGGGATTGACACGAATCTGCTGGTCCGCTACATCACCCAAGACGGGGAGGAGGCCCCCGCCGTCACTCGCCATCTGGAGGCGGAATGCACGGTGGAACAGCCCGGTTTCGTGTGCCTGGTCGTGTTGTGCGAGCTGGTCTGGGTGCTGCGTCATGCCTACAAGTACGACCGGCCCGCCATTGCCGCGATTCTGGAACGGCTGCTGGCGACGGCGGAATTCGAAATCCAGCAACCCACCCTCGTCTGGCGCGCCCTCGGCGACTACCGCGCCGGCCCGGCGGATTTTTCCGACTATCTCATCGGCCAGATCGCCGACGAGCATCAGGCGACCCCGGTTCACACCCTCGACCGCAAAGCCGCCCGGCATCCGCTTTTCCTGCTGGTCGGGACCGGCACCTGAACGGCTCCCCCCCGCCCCTCGCCTATGCTTCGCGGGGAACACGGGCTAGATTGCCGGGAGAATTGCTGTTCCACCGAATTCCGAGGTGTGTTCCATGGACTCGACGAATCCTGCCTCCCCCCCGCCCGAAGAGCCCACTCCGCTCCGGCCCGCCGAACCCCCGCCGCCCGCCGCCC
>LVAZ01000432.1 GCA_001603055.1 Victivallales bacterium Lenti_02 | reverse complement strand
CCCCTCTGAACTTTGAACCCTGAACTCCGAACTTCTCACGGAGGCACAGAGGCACGGAGGAGTAGAGACCCAGCCGAATCGGGGTATTCCACTCCGTGCCCCCGTGGCTCTGTGAGAGAAAGAACCCCTCCCGGCTTTCCGTCACAGCGTCTACTGGCCACCGGCCACCCGTCCTCCAGCGCTACCGCTACGACATCCACGGCAACGCCACGGTGCTGGACGCGGCCGGGAATGTGCTGGGCAGGCCGGGATTCCTCTCCCCGTTTGCCGTATTCCATCGCCGCACGGGGGCGGCTCCCACTTTTGGGTGCGCCGCGCGCGGAAGGATTCCTCCCGAATCGAGCACGCTCCGTCCGACCGACGGCAATCCGAACTCTGAACTTTGAACCCTGAACTCCGAACTTCTCACGGAGGCACAGAGGCACGGAGGAATAGAGAGCCAACCGAATTGGGGGTTTCCACTCCGTGCCCCCGTGTCTCCGTGAGAGAAAGAACCCCTCCCGGTTCTCCCCTACTGCGTCCACTGTTCCCGTCCACTGTGTCCACTGGCCACCGGCCACCCGTCCTCCAGCGCTACCGCTACGACATCCACGGCAACGCCACGGTGCTGGACGCCAACGGGCAACCGGCCACCGGCAACCAGCCACCGTTATCACCCTACCTCTTCGTCGGCCGTCGGTTTGATTGAAGTGGCCGGTGGTTTTGCTCCCCGAAGCGGGAGCCACGTTTCAGCCCGGTCAGAATGGCCGGGTTTCCGAACCATGCCCACTCCCCATCCTGACCGCGGAAGACGCACGGGTCTGTAGCTCACCTACAGCGAGCAGGTTTCTTCTGCGGACAATCGGTTCCCGGCGATGCTCGCCGGGCTGACATGTCGCTCGCCTACAGCGAGAAGTTCGGGGAACCGGTCTCCCCTCTGAACTTTGAACCCTGAACTCCGAACTTCTCACGGAGGCACAGAGGCACGGAGGAATGGAGAACAGCGAATTGGGCTTTTCCACTCCGTGCCCCCGTGTCTCTGTGAGAGAAAGAACCCCTCCCGGCTTTCCATCACAGCGTCTACTGGCCACTGGCCACAACGCGCTGCCGGACGGCAAGGTCTGTTTCTCAGCGGACCCGGATCAGGCCGCGGGCGGTGGTGCCGGTGATGATCGATTCGGGCAGGGGCTCG
>LVAZ01000431.1 GCA_001603055.1 Victivallales bacterium Lenti_02 | reverse complement strand
GGATCGAGGCCCACTGCGCCGTTGTTGGTTTTGATGCCGGCCGCCAGGGCGGTGCCGGCGGCGGCGGAGTCGGTGATGGCGTGGTTGGCCGCTTCCGTCTGCGTCGCGGCGTTCACGGGGAGCCGGTTCATCAGCAGGCTCTCGCCGGTCGCCAGCTCCGGCAGACGCCGCTGCGCGTTCCCCAGCCCGTCGCCAATCAGTAGAAACACGTATTTGACTGGCAGATCGCCCGCCTGGGCGAAGACCGGGAGCGGGGAGACTACCAGAAACAACAACCAGAATAACAGTTTTTTCACGTCGAACCTCTGGAGGGGAAAATATCACAGGCTGTCACCAGCCATTGCCGGTGCATCAATGTAAAGCACCGGACAATGGCTTTCCGGAACCGGGTGTTCGCCCGGCGTGAGTTTCCGGTTACTTTTGCGTGGCGGCGAAACGGGCGGCCACTGCGGGCCAGTCCACCACGTTCCAGAACGCCTCGATGTAACTGCCGCGCTGGTTCTGGTACTTCAGATAGTACGCATGTTCCCAGACATCGAGTCCGAGGATCGGCGTGCCGCGCCGTTCCACCACGT
Organism: Victivallales bacterium Lenti_02; assembly: GCA_001603055.1. Lineage (GTDB taxonomy): Bacteria > Verrucomicrobiota > Lentisphaeria > Oligosphaerales > Lenti-02 > Lenti-02. The sequence continues at coordinate 4,704 of LVAZ01000431.1, read as the reverse complement.
CCATCAGGGGATTGTCCTGATTCGGGGTCGCGGAGACGAAGAGCGAGCCGTCCTCGGCCACGCACAGCCAGGCCCAGCCGCTGCCGAACTGGGTCAGCGCCGCCTGGCTGAACTGTTTCCGGAATTCCGCGAAGGAACCGAACGCGGCATTGATCGCCTCGGCCAGCTTGCCTTCCGGTTCGCCGCCGCCGGTGGGCGACATGACCTGCCAGAACAGGGTGTGGTTGTAGTGCCCGCCCGCGTTGTTGCGTACCGCCGCCGACAGGGTGCTGATTTTCGCCAGAATCGTTTCCAGCGATTCCTGGGCGAGCGGCGTCCCTGCCGTCGCCTTCACCAGATTGTTGAAGTAGCCCCGGTGATGGCGGGTGTAGTGGATTTCCATGGTCCGCGCGTCGATGTGCGGTTCAAGCGCCGCGAAGGCATAGGGCAGTTCGGGGAAGGGCCAGGGTGTCTCCTGCCCCCGCGCTTGGACAGCGACCAGGGCGACGGCAAATATGGCAAACAAGGTTTTCATGATGAACTCCTGCGGTTCGGAGGGGGTGAACTTCGGGAAACACGTTTCCCAAGTGACCCCCGGTGCCCCCCGCAGGTTCCCGCGCCCTCGTTCCCGGCTGTCAGCACTTTCCCACGGGGGCGGCGTAGATGGTGAATTCCTCGCCCCCGTCCACCCCGAGGAGGCGGTCGCAGGCGTCCTGGTCGTAGGCGGCGATGGCGCAGGTGCCGGCGGCGAGGGCGGTGCAGGCGAGGTAGAGATTCTGGCAGACGTGGCCGGCGTCGAGGGCGATGACTTTGTGGGCGGCGAGGCCGTAGCGCCATTCCATGCGGGCGGGGAGGGCGGTCCAGAAGAAGGTGACGGCGGCGGCGGCGACGAACTGCTGGCCAAGACAGGCGAGGGCGGCTTTCGAGCCGATGCGGGAATCGACCGCGAGCTGGGCCAGTTGGCCGTCGAAGGGAAGGTAGCGGTAGAGACCGGGCGGCAGCCCCGCCACCCGGCTGACCGCCAGATAGGTCTCGAAGGCGTGGCGCGCCCCCGCCGAAGGCACGGTGCGCAGGGCGCAGGACGGACTGAGGACTTCGCGGACGCCCTGGGTGGCCCAGAGCAGGGCGGCAAGTTCGTCGAGGCTCAGGGCGGCGCTGGTGTAGCCGCGCACGCTTTCCCGGCGGCGGATGGCCTCGCCGACGGACATGCTCCCGAGGCGGGCGAGGGCGGCGGCCCCGTCGGGCAGGGGAAGGCGCACGGTTTCGGGCGGGCAGGGTTTCTGCAAGGGCGGCGCGGGCAGCCCCCGGTGCTGGGCGGTGCGCGAGAAATCGACTTCCTGGCGGACATGATCCTTGAGAAAGGCGCGTTTTTCCGCCAACTGCCGGGCTGGATTCTGATTCATGGCGATGCCTCCGCAACCGATTGATAACGCCAAATAGACATGGCCGGGCAACCCCGTCAAGCCGTCGGCGCGGAGCGGGGGACTTGAGGTTTGCCCGATGGCGGCACAGATTACGGGGTCGAACCCCGATTCCGGCTTAGTGTGCCACCCGTTCGGAGACGAATATGGCGACCGGTTCCCAAGGTTTCTCCCTGGCCCAGGGCGCGTTCATCGGTGCCTACCGTGTGCTGGAGCCGCTCGGGCGCAACGCGCTGGGCGAGAAGTATCTGGTGCGCAACAACCAGACTCGCCGCAACGGGGTGCTGACCGTGGTCGGCCCGAGCGCGGTCCGGCCCGGTTTGGTCGAGGAACTCCAGGCCTTGGCCAACCTCGAGCATGCGGCCATCGCCCGGATCGAGCCGCCGGCGGAGGACCGGGGGCAGGTTCTGGTTCCCGGCGAGTATGTCGAGGGTATCGGCGGCGGCGAGACGAGTCTGGCGGACGAGTTGGCCAAGCGCGGCGGCGCGCTGGCCGAGGAGGTGGCCGAGCCGCTGCTGCGCTCGCTGGTGGACGCTTTGGCCTACGGACATGGTTTCCGGGGGACCGGCAGGTGCCACGGGTCCCTGTCCCCGCGCACCGTCGCCCTGACCAAGCAGGGGCATCCGCGCCTGCTCGATTACGGCTTTTCCGCCCTGGCCGGGGAGGCTTCGGTGGCGGGCGACATCCGGGCTTTGGGGCAGGTGGTGGCGGCGACGACCGGGGGCGGGGGCCGCTGGCAGAAGGTGGTCGAGGGATGCCGCGCGGCGGGCACGCCGGGTGGCTTCGGCAGCGCCCGCGAGGTGCTGGCCGCCTTCGATCAGGCCGAGGCCAGCCGGGGCCGGAAAGGACTGGCGGCGCTGGCGGCGATTCTGGTGGTTCTCGCCGTCGGCATCGGGATTGGCGTGGCGGTTCTGCTCCGGAAACCGGCCCCGCCGGTGGCGACGACGCCGAAGATGCCCGAGAAAACCGCCATGCCGGCGGCGGATCAGGCCCAGCTCGAACAGAATCTGGCCGCCGCCGAACGGGCCATCGCCAAGGCCGAACCGGAACTGGCCCGGCGGTTTCTCGACCGGGTGATCGCGCAGGATGCGCGCAATGCGCGCGCCCTCAAACTGCTCGGGGATTTGGACACGGAGGCGGGCATGGCGCGGGTGGGCGCGGTGAAGGACAAGGCCGACCGTCTGTGGGGGCAGGTCCGCCAACTGGAGGCGGTGCCTTCGCTGGTGCCCGAGGTGGCTCGGCTGGGCGAGCAGTACCGGCTGGCAGTGGGGGCCTATTCCGGGATGGATTTCGCCGCCGCCGAGACCCGCTACGGAGAATTCGCGGCCGCCGCCGAGGCGCTGCTCGCGCGGGGGGACGACCGGCAGGTGGCCCTGCGCTTGAAGGACGAGGTGGAGGACGCGCACGACGCGGCCGAGGACGCCCGGGCGGCGCTCTATGCCAAGGACGACTGGGAACTGGGCCTGGCCCGCCGTCAGGAGGGCCGCGTGGCCTTTGACGAGGGCGACTATCCCACGTCCCGGAAACTCCGCGAGGAGGCCCGGCAGGTCTTCGCGGACGCGGCGCGGCGGGGCAGGGGGCGGGCCAAGGTCGAGGTGGAGCGCAAGGCCTACGATGCCGCCAACGAATACGCCGACGCGGAATTGCTGGCGGCGCTGCCCCGCGACCGGCGCGAACGCCTGCAACGGCTGGTGGCGGAGGCGGGAACCCTCGCCGACGAGGAACGGTTCGACGAATCCGCCGCCGCCTGGCAGAAGGCCCGGACCGAACTCAACGCCGCCCTCAAGGACGCCGCCATGGAGGCGGGCGAGAAGGCCCCGGTCATCGCCGCCGCCACGGGACCGCGCAGCGTGGGCGAGCTGGTGGTGAACGGCGATCTGGAACGAGGCGCGGGCGGTCAGCCCGAGGGCTGGAGCATCCTCGACGGCCTCACCGCCAAATGGTCCACCCAGGGCAAGCCGGGCCGGTGCCTTGAATTCGACACCGGGGTCTTGCAGGTGGACAAGCAGCGCTTCATCCAGGAAATCGCCAAGGTCGAGGGCCTGGGCATGAACGAAAGCCTCACCACTGGTCCCATCGATCCGAACGCCGCGAAGGACTTCCAGCGCTCGAAGGGGGGCCAGTACGAGACGGTGGGGGCGCATGAGGGCGTGTGGGCCTTCGCCAAGCCGGTCCCGGTCGCGCCGGGTGACCAGTATTTCGTCGTCGAGGTGGACTGTTTGGGGCCGGAGAAATCCACCCCGCTGTTCTACCCGCAGGTCTTTGTCCGGGGTTTCCAGAAATTCGATCCGCAGAAGGATGCGGGGCGCAGTTCGTGGTTCCATACGCCCCATCCGGACGGCCCCGCCTTTTCGGAGCAGTTCGGCACCGACGCGCAGCGGCGGCGGGCGCGGCTCGGGGACTATCTGATGGTCTACCGCCACAGCCTGGTCTGCCGCAACCGCGACGCGAACATCTGGGAGCATTACCGCATGGCCTTCAAGCTGCCCGACGAGCCCCGTTTCCGGCCCGAGGTGCTGCTCCTGAAAGCCTATGCCATGTGGCCGCTGGGGGTCTATCGGTTCGACAATCTGCGGCTGCGTTCGGTGGACGAGGCCGAGTTCAACGAAATCAGCAAGCAGGGCCATTCCATCGAAGGCTTCATGCCGATCGAATAGGACAGACATGGGCAGCAGCACGCGCGCAGCATTGGCCGAGGGGGTTTTCCTCGGGGGATACCGGATCGTCCGCCGTCTGGCCGAGGGACGGGTATGGGATGCCTATCTGGCCCGTTCGTCGAGCACGCAGCGAGTGGTGGTGCTCGATATCGTCCATGAGGACGTGCCCGAGGACCGGGTGCGGCGCTTTCTGCTCCGGGCGGGCGAGCTGGCCGCGCTCGAACATCCCCATGTGGCCCGCGTCTTCGAGTCGGGCCTGGAAGGGGGAATCGCGTATTTCGCCCAGGAGTACATCGAGGGACCGCGCGGGCGGGCCCTGAGTCTGGCGGAGGAATTGCGCAATCACGGCGGCTGCCTGCCCGAGGATACGGTGCGCCTGCGCGGGCGTCAGGTCTGGGAGGGGTTGCGCGCCGCCCACGGGTTCCGCGACCTCGGTCTGAACTGGGGCGGGAATTGGCTCGACGAGGCCCTGCTCACCCCCCAGCACCGGGTGAAGCTGCTCGCCCCCGGTCTGCGCGGGATTCTGGCGGGCGAGGACACCACCGGCCCGGCGGGAGCCGCCGCCGATGTCCGCGGCTTCGGCGAGTATCTGTTTCTCGGTATGACCGGCTGCCCGCTGGGACCGCAGGCGCCCTCGACCCTGGGGG
>LVAZ01000430.1 GCA_001603055.1 Victivallales bacterium Lenti_02 | reverse complement strand
CCCCCCGCCGGTCCCCGGCCAGTATTCCTGGGGTTTCAGAGACTTCCGGTTTGCGCATCGTGCGGAATCCGGCCTGCGGGCCTCATTCCTCGATCGTGATCGCCTCGACGGGACAGTCCTCCGCCGCCTTGCGGCAGTCGTCCGCCGCAGCGGCGGGAACCGGGTCGGCCTTGACTTCGGCCAGACCGTCGTCGTTCATGACGAAGACGGCGGGACAGGTTTCGGCGCAGAGACCGCAGCCGATGCAGACATCCTGGTCAACGTGTGCCTTCATGGGATTCTCCTGGGTGGTTGAGATTTCCTTCCATGACTTCCTTCAGAACCAAGGCGTTGCTGTGGTCGGCATCCTTCGCCGCAAACAACAAGGTGACGGTACCGTGTTCCGCCCGCCTGGTCAACTCGTCGATTCGGTCCGTGTGGGCGGCGAGTTCCTCGCGGTAGCGTTGCCGGAACTCCGCCCAGCGGGCCGGTTCGTGGCCGTACCACTGGCGCAGCCCCTCGCTGGGGGCGAGTTCCTTGGCCCAGCAGTCAATCGCCGCAGCGGTCTTGCTCACTCCCCGCGGCCACAGGCGATCCACCAGCACGCGATAGCCGTCGGCTGGTTGGGCATCCTCGTAGATTCGCTTGAGCCGGAGATTCATGTCGCCGGGTGCTTTCCGCTGGCAAAGATTCCTCCCCGTCCCGGCCCGATTGGGCGACAGGACGGGGAGGCTTGTGTCAGCCCTGCGCTTCCATGACAACCGCGCGGGGAAACAGGATGTTGTTCTCCAGATGAATGTGCTCGTGCAGGTCGGCCTCCAGCTCGCGCAGCCCTTCGAACAGGGCGGCGAAGGTGGGGCAGGCGTCCTCGGGTAGGGCGTAATCGCCCGTGATGGAACGCATCCGGGCCAGGGCCTCGCCGGCGTTGTCGTGCTCCAGTTCCATCTGCCGGATCGGGTTCTGCACCGTTCCGCAGTGCATCGGGGGAACCCGACCGGTCTGTTTCACGCTGGCTTCCATCTGCCGGATGTAGGGGAAGAGAACCTGTTCTTCCTTCATCAGATGCATCTCGATTTCGGCGCGCAGGTCCCCGAAGGTCGCCTGAAGCGGCTGGAGCATGCCGTCGTGCCTGGAACCATGCGCGTTCCGCACCTTGACGAACGTATCGGCGAGTCGCGGCAACGCCTCCTTCATGTAGACATGGTGCGTGTCCTCGATATGGTCCACCAGTTCGGTGAGGGTGGCTTCCCGCCAGTCCCGATTCTGGAAACCATGAGACTCTTTCGGATGTTCCGCCGCTTGCGTCACGGCGTGGATGACGGTGGCCAGATCGAGTCCGGCGGCCGAAACGGCGACCGCCAGACGGGTGCCGCCTCCGCAGCAGTAGTCGATGCCGAGGGATTCAAGCACCTGCCGGGCCGCAGGGTGGGCGACTACCAGGTCGCGGACGGTGGTGGTGGTGTCTATGGTGATTGGCATGATCGGAGTTCCTTTATGGTTCGGCTACCCCGCCTCGGGATGGCTTCCCGCTCTTCGACCCGGATTGTGATTGGTGGTTCACTATAGCCGCCACGTTTTGTCCGGTCAGCCTTTGGGGATGATGCCCCTTTCGCGGAGGAG
>LVAZ01000429.1 GCA_001603055.1 Victivallales bacterium Lenti_02 | reverse complement strand
GCCGGGCGGGATCGTCGCCCCCGTCCAGAAAAGGAAACAGATTGTAGCCGCTGGCGATTTTCCGGCCCCGGCGGCGGGCAAGGACGGCCCGGTCGTCCGACGTGAGATCGCGGGCCAGTTGGCGTAGTCCCTCGGCCCAGGGGGCGGGGATGGTCTCGGGGCGGGCGGTGTCCACGATGTCGCCGTCGGCGGTGACGAACTCGACGCTGGCGAGATAGCGGTCGATGGAGCCGTGGCGGAGGGCGTGGGGTCCGCTGGCCTTGGTGGCCACATTGCCGCCGAGCAGGCACATGCTGCCGCTCGACGGGTCGGCGGGGAGAAACCGCCCCTCCCCGGCCAAGGCGGCCTGGAGGTCGTCGTGCAGCAGGCCGGGACCGCCCGCGAGGAAGGGAATCCCGCCCCCGCCGTCGTAGATACGGCAGGCCCCCATCGGCCCCGAGCGGGGGAAGAGCATCGCCACCCCCCGGCCCAGGGCCGCGCCGGCCGTGCTGCTGCCGCCGCCGCGACAGGTCAGCGGCACGCTGATTTCCCGGCAGACCCGCACCGCCGCGACCACGTCGACCCCGTCCTCCGGCACCACCGCCGCCAGCGGCGCGATCCGGTAGATGCTCTGGTCGCGCGACAGCCGGGCCAACTGGGCCGGATCGGTCCAGACTTCGCCCCGCACGTGTTCGCGCAGGAGCTTGCCGACTGTTTCGCCGGAGATCATTTGAGTTCGTCGAGGATGGCGGGGATGATGTCGAAGAGGTCGCCGACGAGGGCATAGTCGGCGTACTGGAAGATGGGGGCCTCGGGGTCGCGGTTGATGGCGACGACGGTTTCGGCGTTCTGCATGCCGACGACGTGCTGGATGGCGCCGGAGATGCCGCAGGCGACGTAGAGCTTCGGCTGGACGGTGGTGCCGGTCTGCCCCACCTGATGGGCGTAGGGCAGCCAGCCCGCGTCCACGGTGGGACGGCTCGAACCGAGCACGCCGCCGAGGGCTTCGGCGAGGCGGGTGACGAGCTTGATGCCCTCGGGGCCGCCGGTTCCGTAGCCGGCGGAGACGATGATCTCGGCCTCGCGCAGATCGACGCCGCCCGCCGCGCGGGGGACGAAGGAGAGCCACTCGAAGGAGGGCGCGGGACGGGATTCGAGAGCGACGGGGACGATTTCGGCCCCGTGTCCCGGCCGGGGTTCCGGGCGGGGGAGGACGGCGGGGCGGACGGTGGCCATCTGGGGCCGGTGATTCTCGCAGGTGATGGTGGCGAGGATGTTGCCGCCGAAAGCGGGCCGAGTCTGGCGGAGCAGGCCGGTTTCGGGATCGATAGCCAGCTCGGTGCAGTCGGCGGTGAGTCCCGTGTGCAGCTCGATGGCGAGGCGGGGCAGAAGGGCGCGGCCCACGGCGGTGGCCCCGCCCAGGAGAATCTCGGGATCGTGTGTCCGGACGAGGTCGGTCAGAATCTTGGTGTAGACCACATCGTCGAAGCGGGCCAGGGCCGGGTCCTCGGCCACGTAGAGCCGTTCGGCCCCGGCCTCGCCCGCCTGCCGGATCGAGTGTTCGAGCCCCTGGCCGAGGAGAACGCCACAGGCGCGGACGCCGAGGGCGGCGGCCAGCGTGCGGGCCAGGCCGAGCAGTTCGAGGGAGACGGGGGCGAGTTCGTCGCGCTCGATCTCCCGTTCGCAGAACACCCAGACATCGCCGCGCGCGGCGCGGGGGCCGGCGCTGCCGCCGGTGGCCTCGATGGCGGCGAATTTGCAGATCGAGACGCAGGACCCGCAGAGGGTGCAGGTCTCATAGTCGATCACGGCCTTGCGGTCGACCATGCGGATGGCCCCGAAGGGGCAGGCCTTGACGCACAGCTTGCAGCCGCGGCAGAGGTCTTCGACAATGCGGATTCCGGGCTTGGCCACGGGGAGGTCTCCAACGGTTCGGGGAATGTCCGGGACGGAAAACTGTCACTATAGCTATTCGACACCAAAGCGGTAGACGAGGGTGTGGCGGTAGGTCTCGCCGGGACGGAGGATGCAGCTCGGGAAGGCGGGCTGGTTGGGGGAGTCGGGGCATTTCTGGGGTTCGAGGCAGAAGCCGCCGTGCTGCAGATAGATTTCGTCGCTCTTGCCGGCCAGGCTGCCGTCGAGGAAATTTCCGGTGTAGAACTGGGTGCCGATCTCGGTGGTGAGGACTTCGAGGACGCGGCCCGACTCGGGCTCGACGACGCGGGCCACCTTGCGCAATCCCTCGCCCTTGGGCAGGAGGAAGTTGTGGTCGTAGCCGCCGGTGACTTGGGCGATGCGCTCGCCGATGGCGTGGGGGGCGGTGAAATCGAGGGG
>LVAZ01000049.1 GCA_001603055.1 Victivallales bacterium Lenti_02 | reverse complement strand
TGAAGCCGTTCACGTCCCGGTAGTGGCGGGCGGCGGCGAAGGCCCCGGCGGCGCTGGGGATGAAGAGGAAGCTGGCATCGTGCGGGACATCGAGCGAGAAGACCCGGTCCTGCGGGCGGCAGACGGCGGCGTCGGGGTAGATGTCGCTGGCCTGGAGCAGGCTCATCCCGTTGGCGTAGTCCGCCCCGATGTGCCGGGTGCTCAGGTAGAAACCTCCCCCCCGCAGGCGGAAGGTCTCGGGCCGCTCGATGACGTTGCCGAAGCCCAGGTAGACGCGGAACAGCTCGCTGTCGGCCCCGCCGAGGGACAGCTTGGTGAAGCGGGGTTCGCCGCGCGGGGAACGCTTCGCACCGGGCATGTCGAAGGCGAGCCGCAGGGCTCCTTGGTTGGTGGTGAAGCGAGCGCGCACGGTGACCGCCCCGTTCGGCGTGTCGAGTTCGTGCAGCACATCCAGGTTTCCCTTCCCGAAACGGATGTCCTTGCTGAGCAGTCGAATCGCGGAATTGGCCGCGCCGACTTCCTCGCCGTCCACGGCGATGGTGAAGCCGCGATAGGCGAGGGTCCGCTCGCGGTCGGCGAAGGCGATCACCCCGTCGGCCAGACCGTTGCGGCCCAGGGCCACGCCCGCGCCGAAGGCTCCGCAGCGGCCGTCCAGCGGGAAGGCCCCGAGCACCGACACGCCGGTGGCGGCGACCCGGGCCAGCCGCACGGCCTCGGTGGTCCGCCGAGTCCATTCCTCCTCGGTGGGCGGCGGCACGGAACGGCCCACGCGCAGTACCGGTTCGCCCCAGAAGGCGGCATCGCAGCTCGTGTTGCCCTTGGGGCCGGGACCGGCCACCAGAGCGAGCAGAATGCGCTGCCCGGCATACTCGCTCAGGTCCACCTCGGCGGCCTGCCACTGTTTGCTGTCGCTGAAGCGGGTGAAGAGCCGCCGCCCGGCCTCGCCGGGACGGGCCACCTCGATCATGAACTCGACCCCGTCGCTGGCCGCCTCGCGCTCCGGATTATGGTCGCGGATCGCAGTCGAGAAACTCAGCACGATGGGTTTGACGTTGGGCAGTTCGAGGTGATAGCGGTTCCAGACCATACCGCCCGCCAGGCCGTCGCGGTAGGGGGGATGGCAGGAGAAGCCGGCCAGGGTCACGCCGCCCCGGGTGGTGGAAGCGGTGGCGAAGGCGGCACCACTGCGTTCATCGCCTTTGGCCGAAGGCGCAAACGCCTCGCCCCGTTCGCCGAAGGTGTAGCCCCATTGGGCGTTGGCCAAGTCGGCCAGGCGCTGGCTGCGCCGACCGACAGGAGTCAGCACCGGCAGACCGGCGACCAAGCCGCGCACCTCGCGCTCGGGGCTGAGCGTCAGTTGCAGATAGGACTGCGGATTGAGCCAGTAGTTGGCGACCCGGCGCCCCAGGCAGAATTCGCTGCGCCGGCGACCGTGCGCCGCGTCGCCAAGCAGCAGATTCATGCCCAGCACGCTGCCCGCAGCCAATCCTTCTCCGATCTGGGCCAATGGCACGGCCACCTCGATGTCATAGCCCTTGGCGGTCCGCGCCGAGGCGAACTGCCAGGAATCGAGGTCGATGGCCGGATTGATCGGCTGGTCGAGGGCGGGAACCTTGGCCATGGGTTTCCCCTCGAGGCCGAATGGATTCACCACCACCAGCACGTCCTGCGGGGTCAGGGATTGATCCTGGCGGGTGTTCGGATCGGCGGCGTGGAAATAGAGCCGCAGGTAGTCGCTGTTCACGAAATCGCGGCTGGTGACATCGTCGGTGGAAACCTGGTCGGTCTCGACCTCGGCGGCGAGATACAGGAACCGGGCATCGTGCTGCAGGCGGATTTTCGCCTGGCAGGTGCCCGGCTCGACGGTGCCGGCGGTCACCTGGGCCGCGCCGAGGGGGGCGGCGGGCACCCTGGCCCATTCGTCCAGCCTGCCGTCCACCCGGAGTTCCCCCGCCAGGGGGGCGACATAGGCCCCGCCGGAAATGCCCCACTCGCCCGCGACGACGGCGGCGGCCTGCGCGCGCCGGGTCTGGAAAATGGCGATGGGATGCAGCACCAGCAGCCGCTGCGCCCCGGCAAACAATCCGGCATGCACGGGATAATGCCCCTCGACCACCCGGTCGAGGGCGCGGGCCGTGAAGGCGAACTCCGCCTTCTCGCCCGGTTTCAGCACGACCTGCGCGGCCGGTTTGCCCTCGATCCGCCAGTCGTCGTTCAGCCAGACCCCCAGCTCGCCCCGGAAGGTGTCCGCCGCGCCGTTCTCCACCAGCACCCGGAACGCCAGCGGCTCGGCGGGATCGACGAACTCGGGGACGCCCTCGATCCGGGCCGACAGCCCGTAGATGGAGTCCTCCGGCGGGTTGAAGGCCAGCACGAACGGAACCAGCAGCAGAGACAGGGCGACGGCGATACGTTTCATGGGGAGACTCCAGCTCAAAAGTTCACGCGGGGCGGAAGGGCAATGTATCCGCCCCTGTCTTCAAAACCAGATTGCAGCCGGCCCGGTCCTGCCCGGCTATTTCGTGGCGGTGGTGCCGAGGGAGACGAGGGGGAGAACGCCTTCCATGCGGGCGTTGTACTCGAAGATGGTGAAGCCGCCGGTGCCAAGCTGGCGGCTGATCTCGATCTGCTCGACCAGCTTCACCACATCCTGGGGATCGCGCCAGACGCTCAGGCCGATGCCCGGATAGACCGGCACCTTGCCCGCGTATTCGAGCTGCGCGGCGGTCTGGTGGCGGAAGGTGGCGTTGCTCTCGGTGTAGTTCATCGGGTTGAGGAAATCGATCCAGCCCTGCTCGCACCAGAGCTTCCAGTCCTGCCCCACCCCGTCGCGGTCCACCGGCCAGTTGCGGAAGACGGCGGCGGAAATCTTGACGCCGGGACGGACCTGGCGGACCTGTTCGGCGACCTGGCGGACCACGGTGTCGATGTTGCTCCGCCGGAAATCAAGCCACTGCTGGTTCAACGCCCCGCCCCGCTTCGCGTCGGCCGGCCAGTTGGCCACCGCTTGCCCGAGACGTTTCTCGAACCGCTCGCGGCAGCCGTCGCAGAAACAGTGGGCCGCGCCGGGATAGCGGATGTAGTCGAAGTGGACCCCGTCCACCGCGTAGTTGCGGGCGATTTCGACCATGGAGGCGACTTCGAGGGCCTGGTTTTCGGGATGGGAGGGGCAGAGCCAGCGTTCCTGGACCTCGCCGGTGTCGCTCACCTGGACCCGGCCGGCCGCGCGCATCCGGTCCACGAACTCCTGGCTGGTGCGGCTGCCCATGTTCCAGTTCACCTTCCATACATGGCATTCCACGCCGTACTTGCGGCAGGCGGCGAGGCATTCGGCCAACTGGTCGCCCCGGGTGGCCAGTTCGGGATACTCGGGCAGCACCTGGCTGGGGTAGAAGGCGATGCCGCCCCAGAGCAGGTTCGGAAGAATGGCGGTGAACCCGCTGTCCGCCAACTGCTTGATGGCCTCGTCCCAGGTTTTCCCGGAAACGCCGAAGGCGCTGTGGCACCAGAAACCGCGGAACTCGTTCGCCTGGGCGGGGCGGGTCGCGCACCAGGCGCGCAGCATGCTACGAGCCGCCTGCTGGGACAGGTCGAGGGAGGCCAGATACTCGTTCCGGTCGAGCAACGCCCGCGCCCGGGCGCGCTGCTCCATACCCTCCCGGAGAGGGGCGGCACCGAGTTCGGCGACCAGTTCCTCGGCGCTGCGGAAGCTACCGAAGACACCGATCTTGGCGTATTCGGTTTCCGCCGCCTGCCGCCAGACGCCGGGAACGGTCCCAGCCACGAGCGAGAGCATCAGGGTCCGCTTGTTGGCCCAGTCGTCCTTGAGCCAGACGTGGCTGACGTGGGCGCCCCGGTCGGAAACCACGATGGCGGGAATGTCGGTGTCCTTGCCGTCGGCGGCGCGCCAGACGGCGACGGTGCGGCTGGTGCCGGCGACCGGCGTGGCAGTCTGGGCGGCCCAGGAGGCCTGGCCGGCTAGCTCGGGTTGGCCTTCGAGTCCCTGTCCCACCCGCGCGAAACCCTGGAAACGGCCGCCTTCGGCCCGGACCCATTGGCCGCGCTCCATGCCGAGCAGCTCGGGCACCCCGTCGGCCAGGGAATAGAAGCTGATGACCTTGCCGCCCTGGCCCACGAAATCGCGCAGCAGGGGCAGCACCCCCTCGGGCAGGCGGGGATTGTAGGGCAGCATGACCAGCTTGCGGCCTTGCAGCCGCGCCGCCGTCACATCGAGGTCCGAAAGCAGGGCGTGCCCCATTCCCGTGTCGTCCAGACAGGAGGCTACGGTCTCGGCGTATTCGGCATAACCCTTGGACTCGCGGTTGTCCGGGGTGGCGCAGGAATCGGCCCGGACGACGAGGATGGGGGCGTCGGCCCCGACGGGCCGGAGGTTGGCGACGCCGCAGAAGGTGTCCCGGTCCGCGCCGCGCCAGGCGGAGAGGCGGATGGTGTCCACCTGCGCCCAGCCGGCGGGCGAGTCCTCGGTGCTGGTGGTGCTTTTGTCGATGGTTACCCGCAGCCACTCGCCGTCGCGCTCGACGCCGAAACCGGCCCGGTACCAGCCGCCGCCACTGCGGAAGTAAACGGCAAAGCCGGACACGGGGCTGGAATCCGGGCTGTAGAAATCGAACTCGATGCCCCGGGCCACGGCGAGATCGGTCCGGATCGGCAAATCCCAACTGGCCCGGCTGTGGGTGGTGCCCGCGAAATTCACCGGCAGGCGCACCCACGGCCTGCCGCCGGCCGTTTCGAGAGTCACCGGCTGACTCCCCGTCATGGGCGCGAAGAGCGCCTGCACCACCGCCGGGTCCGCCAGGGTGAATTCGGGAAACAGCTCGCCGCCCGGCGCGGGCACCGCCGGAACCTGGGCCAGAAGGGACACGCCGCCAAGGATCGCCGCCAGGGAAAGGAGAGTCTTCGTCCGGTTCATCGGGCACCTCGTGGATTGGACCTGCAACACCTCGGAAGAGGAAAATAGCGCGCGATCCGGCGCAAGCCAATGGCGCACAAAGAAAACGGGCCTGCGAAATGAGGCTGTCCCCGGAGTCCCGGCCAATCAAACGGGATGCAACCCTTTTCCGGTCTTGGTATTCGAGCCCCCCCCGAGGGCGGCATATTGTAGCCCGTAGGGGCGAGGCTTGCCCTCGCCCCTGGAGTTTGGCACAAGTCGGCCGTCTCGCCTGGCCTTCCTGTGCTTTTCTCCGAGC
>LVAZ01000428.1 GCA_001603055.1 Victivallales bacterium Lenti_02 | reverse complement strand
CCCCCTGCCCCGTCGTCCTGCAAACCCAGTTCAAGGAATCCACCCGCTGGCTGGGCGCCCAGGCCCACCAGTTGCCCGCCGGCACCATCCACGACATCCCCCTCCACATCTACAACTTCTCGGAAACCCCGGCCCGCGGCACCCTGCGCGTGGCCGAGGCCCCCGCTGGCTGGCTGGTCGAGCTGCCCGAAGGCGAACTCGCCATCCCGCCGGGCGGACGGCTCGAACAAACCCTGCGCCTGCGCCTGGCCTACACCGGCACCCAGTCGATCACCGGCGACTGGGTCACCCTGCGCGGCGACTTCGGCACGCTCGGCGAAGCCGTCCTCGCCTTCCGCGCCGCCACCGATGTGAACAGCCTCACCCCCGCCGTCACCCACCCCCTCGCCAGCGCCGCCCGCAAGGAGGCCTGGACCCTGAACATCAACCATGGCGCCACCATGACCGCCGAACCCGCCGAGGACGGCGCCGTCCTCTTCACCATGGACTTCGGCGACAGCGATCCCTGGGCCTACCCCTACCTCAACCTGACGGCGGAGGAATTCCCCGCCGCCGACTATCAGGGCATTTCCCTCACCGTCCAGCTCATCGAGGGCGAAGGCACCCTCCGCTGCCAGTTCGGCGAGGAATCCGGCGCCATGTATCTGGCCGAACTCAACGCCAAGGCCGGCGAGCGGGAACCCCAGCGCCTCACCGCCCTGTTCGGCAGCGCCACCTGGGGGTCCTACTCGAAACCCGACCCCAACCGCACCCTCGATCCCGACCAGATCCGCCGCCTGCTCGTGGGCATCAACGCCAAGCCCAACACCCGCGTCCGCCTCCTTGTCCGCGACATCCGCTGGATCAAGTTCTGAATTTACTTTTTTCCTGTTCCAGGCCCCTTGCAGTGACAGTCAACCAGCGTACGGTACGTCAATAAGGTTCTGTGGTTCGCAACGAGTCACGTCATCCGCCCCCACCCACGGCGCGGCTGACGAGCTGAAAACGGAGGTTCCAGCATGAACGTTCGCCGCATCCCTTCCCTTCTGCGCTTCACCCTGATCGAGCTGCTGGTGGTGATCGCCATCATCGCCATCCTCGCCTCGATGCTCCTCCCCGCCCTGAGCAAGGCCCGCGAGAAGGCCCGCTCCATCTCCTGCGTCAACCAGCTCAAACAGGCGGGCCTCTCCATGTATCTCTACATGGACTCGAACAAGGGGCATTTCACCTACTACAGCGAGTTCACCAACTGGCACTGCTACATCGGCGAAAGCGGCACCGGGCGCCGCCCCGGCCACATCAGTTGGATCAAGAACCTCTACCCCTACGGCATGAACGCCGAAATGGCCGACTGCCCCGGCCACAACTACGGCTGGTGGGGCGGGGTCTACAAGACGAACGTGGACGAGGGCGACTACATGTGGAACTGCGGCGACAGCGGCAACCGCCTCGGCAACGCCCGCGACGTGCAGGTGCCCCAGCCCTCCCGCACCCCCCTGGCCTGGGATGGCTGGTCCTACAACGCCACCGGTCTGCACGGGGAGCAGTTCAACTGCCTCGCCGTCGACGGCCATGTGCAGACCTTCCTCCAGATTTCCGACAGCGCCACCCGCGCCTGGCAATGGTGCTACTACAACGGCGAGGCAGGCGGCACCTACCTCGCCCCCAAGTCCGTCAACCGCTTCTAAACCCGGCATCCTCCCCAAGCCCCGGCCGCACCCGCCGCCGGGGCTGGCGTTTTTCCGCCCCGCCAATTAACCGCGAATGAACGCGAATACACGCGAATGGGAAGAAAAGGGAAACGGGATTCATTGGCGTCCATTTGCGTTCATTCGCGGCTACCGTCGGTGCCCCAGGGCGCTATAGTACCGGCCTGAAAACAACGGTATCCCGCCAGTGGAGTATCCCATGTCCAACGCTTCCCCGCTCGCCCCCTGGGGCCAGGCAACCACCGCCCACGTTCTCGCCGCCGCCAAGATCGCCACCCCGGTCTACCTCTACGACGAGGCCCAGATTGTCCGGCAGTGCCGGAACATCCTCGCCATGCCCAACGCCTTCGGGCTCGAACCGCGTTTCGCCATGAAGGCCAACTCGAACCGAGCCGTCCTCCAGATCATCGCCCGCGAGGGGCTCGGCATCGACGCCAGCAGCCTGAACGAAGCCCGCCGCGCCCATGCCGCAGGCATCGCCTACGGGCGCATCATGCTCACCACCCAGGAAGTCCCCCTCGGCCAGAACCGCCAAGACCTCGAGGCCATGCTGCGCGAGGGGCTCCGCTACAACGTCTGCTCCCCCCGCCAGATGGAACTGGTGGCCGATTTCGCCGCCGCCCACGGCATCGCCCTCTCGGTGCGCGTCCATCCCGGCGTCGGCTCCGGCGAAAGCGCCACCCGCAACACCGGCGACAAGTATTCCTGCTTCGGGGTCCACCTCACCGACCTCGACCAGGTTCTCGGACAGGCCCGCGCCAAGGGCGTCCGCCTCGACGGGGTTCATGTCCACATCGGCTCCGGCGGCGATCCCGAGGCCTGGCGGGCCAACATCGATCGCGAACTCGGCTTCGTCGAGCAGTACTTCCCCGAGGCCACCCGAGTCAGCTTCGGCGGCGGTTTCAAGGTCGCCCGCATGCCCGACGAGAAGGCGGCGGACATCGAGGCCCTCGGCAGCTACGCCAAGCAGCGCTTCCTCGAATTCCACCAGCGCACCGGGCGCAAGCTGACCATGGAAGTCGAGCCCGGCACCTACATCGTCGCCAATGCCGGCTACCTCGTCACCGAAGTCATCGACCGCAAGCGCACCGGGGCGGACGGCTTCGACTTCATCGTCGCCAACGGCGGCATGGAAGTCAACACCCGGCCCCTGCTCTACGGTTCGCGCCATCCCTTCTCCGTGGTCGCCGCCGACGGTCGCCTGCTGAGCAACGAATTCAACCTCGCCGGACTCGATCCCGAGGCCGACCGCCGCATCGTTGTCGGGCGCTGCTGCGAAAG
>LVAZ01000427.1 GCA_001603055.1 Victivallales bacterium Lenti_02 | reverse complement strand
GAGCCGCTCCCGGTTCCGGCGGGCGTAGACGAGGGCCTCGGGCGAGAGGTCGATGCCCACCATCGGCTCGACTTCGGGCCGGGCGTGGGCGAGGGCGAGGATGATTGCGCCCGAGCCGGTGCAGAGGTCGCAGATGCCGTGATGCCCCGGATAGCGGGCCAGGGCGAAATCCACCAGCCGCTCGGTTTCGGGACGGGGAATCAGCACCCCCGGCCCGACCTCCAGCTCCACCGCGTGGAACTCGGCGCTGCCCATCACGTATTGCAGGGGTTCCCCCGCCAGCCGCCGCCCGAGCCGTTCCCGGAAACGGGCTTCCGCCTCGGCGGCCGGGAGTTCCCGGAGAACATGGTCAAGCAGCCAGCGCGCCTCGCTGGCGGCATTGGCGATGCCAGCATCGAGCAGAGAGCGGGTTGCTTCATTGAGTAGTTCGGTACGGTTCATGAGCGGGATTCCAAGTCGAAGTGACTTGGGCGAGTATACCACCGGACCCGGCCGGAGCAATCGAAACCAAGCGCCCCACTTGACTCTGGCCTGTTGTCGTATCCCTTATCCTGTGTTGCCGACAAGCCAGAACAGGATCGATCATGCCGACGCAGCGACGAACCAGCAACCAGCCCGGAAACCGCAAGTGGTTGATTTGGGTGCTCTCGATTCTGGGGGCGCTGGTGCTGCTGGTCGCTCTCGGAGTGGGCGGCACGGTGTGGTATGCGCGCCGCCTGGTCCGGAAACTGACCGAGGCCCAGCCCGCGAGCCTGCCGGTGGTGCAGTTGACGCGGGACGAGCAGCGCCGGGTCGAGCGGAATCTGAACGAGTTTATCGCCGCCTGCAAGAACCGGCAGGCGCGGCGGGTCGAGTTT
Organism: Victivallales bacterium Lenti_02; assembly: GCA_001603055.1. GTDB lineage: Bacteria > Verrucomicrobiota > Lentisphaeria > Oligosphaerales > Lenti-02 > Lenti-02. Next base: position 5,062 of record LVAZ01000427.1, on the reverse strand, counting down.
TCGGCGCAGGAATTGAATGGCATCATGGGAGCGCTCGACGAATTTCGCGGGGCGCGGGGAAAGGCGGTGGTCGAGATCGTGGACGGCGCGCCCTGGATTCAGGCCAGCATCCCCCTGCGCGACAGCGGCGTTGCCTGGTTGCGGGACCGCTATCTGAACGCCAGGTTCCGCCTGGACGTGCGGCTGGAGGCGGACGGGCTGAAAGCCACGGTCGCGGAAGTGGTGGTGCCGGGCGGCGAACTGCCGGACTGGGCGCTGCGGCGCATCCAGGCCGAGGAGCTGGCCCGCCATGCCTATCGGAGCCGCGACTGGGGACCGCGCCTCCGGCAGCTCGAATCCCTCTCCTTCGAGGGGGACAAACTGATCGTGCAGACAAGAAAGGGTGGTTGAACGTGCGTCTTTTATCCCGTGCATTCCCCGTTGCGTGCTGGCTTCTGGCTGTTGGACTCGGGGCGCAGGAGGCTGCGGTTCCGGCGGGCAGGACGGTTTCGGCCCTGGACAGGTTGCGGGCCGAACTGCGGATTCTGGCGCGGGAGGACAGTTGGCACGATCCGCTCGACGAGATCAAACTGGAACGGCGGATGCTGGCCGACTCCTTGGAAAAGGCCCGGGTCTACTATCTGGCACAGCAGACCGATCTGGGCAACTTCGTCTATTCGCAGGACGCCTTCAAAAACGAAATAAGCACCGAGGACAATCAGGTCCGCCAGGCCGGGGCGCTGTGGGGATTGGCCAGCCTGAACCGGGCCCGTCCCACGCCCGTCACCGCCCGCGCGGTCATCCGTGGCCTGCAATTTTTCATCGACAACAGCCGACCGCTCGGCTTCGGGCGCACCGGGCCGGTGTATCCGGGCGAGGACGAGATCAAGACGGGGACGGTGGCCCTGGTCACCCTGGCCCTCGTCGAGCTGTGGCGCGGCGAGGAGGCGTATCTCACCCGCATGGGGCGGGGGCTGTGCGCGGCCTGGATGAACAACTATCTCGGCTATCTGAGCGGCATGGAGATGGACAACGGCTCCTGGGGCCGCGCCTACTGGATCAGTCGGAACGAACGGGAGCCCGTCGCCAGCCCGTACTTCGACGGCGAGGCGCTGCTGGCCTATTGCCGGGCGGCCCGCTACGGAGGGCATGACGAACTGATTCCGAAGATCGAGAAGATCGCCCCGCTGCTGGTCCAGAAATATACCGTGGAGGCTTGGCGGACCAATCCGGACTCGGACGAGACCAAGGGTTTTTTCCAGTGGGGCTGCATGGCCTTTCTGGAATACGTCGAGGCGGGCTGGAAGGATGCGGACCTCATGGGCGACGCCTGTCTGGCGCTGGCGTGGTGGCAAATTCACCGGCGGAACGTGGAGGCGCGCGAGGCCAACACGGCCTATGCGGTCGAGGGGCTCGTCGCGGCCTACCGGGTGGCGGAAATCCGCCAGGACAAGGCGGCCATGGCGCTGATCCGCGGCACGGTGGAACGCATGTTGGTCCAGCAGATCTCCACCCAGGTGGGCGGGCCGCTGGAGAAGCTGAATTTCATGCTTTCGACCCGGCCCTACCGGCCCGAATGCGTGGGCGGCATCATGTATGCCCCCTGGATCGGGCAGATTCGCATCGATGTGGTGCAGCATCAGGTTCACGCCATGCTGATGGCATTGCAGTACTTCTATCCAACCGAAGAACAAGGAATCCAACCATGAGACCGGGAACTGGTGCGGGACGGGGATCGTATCTGCTCTTCTGGGCGGTGCTGGCGGCGGGAGTCCTGGGGGTTGGCTGCGCGTCGGTCGACTCCGCGTTGCCCGTGGCGCGGCAGGGGAGCGGCCGTTACGAGGCCCTGCCCTCCGGTGGGTTCCAGCAGGTGACGCGCTCCGGTTCCGGCCCGGTGGTGCTGCTGTTCTACTCGCCCAGTTGCCCCTACTGCAAGACCCTGATGAAAAAGGTCCGCGCGGGCGTGGCGGCGGGAAAACCCTGGGTGATCTACATGGTCAACATACGGGAGGAGCCCTATCTGCGCTCCCAGCTCGGGGTGGGGCCGGTTCCCTGTCTGATCTACTACCGCAACGGCCAGGAAGTGGACCGCACGACCGGCTGGCGGCCGGGCTTCGCCCTGAGTGGCAAGCTGGACAGTTTCTTCGAGTGAGCGCCTATTGGCGCTGGTTCGCTTGGCCGACTCCGCCGCATTCGCCCCGTCGGCGATGAATTTTCCGCCACGTTTGACAAAGGCGGGGCGGGATCGTTATCTTCTTGGCGAAGGAAGTGGTGGGGCGAGAAAAGGGTCACGGACGGCAAGTCGGCGTGACCGGAAAGGAACCGTGAGATGAAGCTCGTGAAGATTCTGCTGGCGATTTTCATCCCGCCCGTGGCGGCATTTCTCCAGGTGGGGGTCTCCACCCATCTGTGGATCAACATTGTCCTTACCCTGCTGGGCGGTCTGCCCGGCATCCTCCATGCCCTCTGGCTGGTGGCCACCGACCAGCAAGCCAGTTGAGCGGAATTTGTTTCCGGCGTTGGCGCCGAGACGAGGACCTGTCTCGGCACCGGCGCCGACTTGGGCTGGCCAATACTCGCGGAACGGGCAAACAAGCGGTCGCGTCCTCGCGACCACCCGTCCCACGCCATGCCTGCCTTGCGGTCGGGTCGAGGCGCTCCCGGCGCTGCGCACCGCGGCCACGAGGGCGCGGCGGTCCACACGCCTGATTTGCATGGCGGCGAGGAAGGCGTCTTGCTTGCAGAATAGACCCGTGGGATAACAGGGCGCGGGGGTTGTTGGAATTTGGTAAAATTCGCCGAGTAGGGATTGCATCGCTCCGATTCCAGCGTATGGTGGCGGGCTGCCCGGATTCCGGGCTTTCATTCTGTATGGAGCGTATCATGTCCCGCCCAGCCATTCACAAAGAGCACCGCCCCGGTGGCGTTGCCGAACTGCTTGCCATCGCGTTGCCGATGGTGGTGTCCAGCGCCTGCGAAACGTTGATGATGTTCGTGGACCGCCTGTTTCTGTCGCGTCTCGGTCCTGAGTACATGAGCGCGGCGATGGGCGGGGGGATGACCTGTTTCATGTTCATGACCTTCTTCATCGGGCTGACCGGCTATGCCAGCCCGCTGGTGGCGCAGCATCTGGGTGCCGGGCAGAAGAAACGCTGTCCGGTGGCGGTGGGGCAGTCCTTTTTCATCGCCCTGCTGGCCTATCCGCTGGTGCTGGCCTGCATTCCGGCGGGGCACTGGCTGTTCCGGGTTTCGGGTACGCACCCCCTCCAGCTTCCCCACCAGACCGCCTACTTCGACATCCTGGTGTTCGGCAGTATTCTCGGCCTGATCCGGAACTGTTTCAGCAGCTTTTTCAGCGGCATCGGGCGGACCCGGATCATCATGCTGTCGGCGATGATCTCGATGGTGGCCAATGTCGGGGCCAACTATCTCCTGATCTTCGGGCACTTCGGCTTTCCCCGGCTGGGGATGGCCGGCGCGGCCTACGGCACCATTTTCGGTTCTTCTGTGGGAATGCTGGTGCTGGTCGCCGCGTACTTCCAGCGGCAATATCGCGAGGAGTTCGACATCCTCGCCGGATTCCGCCTCGACCGGGTGATGATGTGCAAGCTGCTCCGCCTGGGCTCGCCCTCCGGCCTCGAATTCTTCCTCAACATGGTCGCCTTCAATCTGCTCGTGCTCAGCTTCCACTCCTACGGGGTGGCGCAGGCGGCGGCGGTGACCATCGCCTTCAACTGGGACATGGTCTCCTTCATTCCCCTGATCGGGGTGAACATCGGCGTGAGCAGTCTGGTGGGGCGCTACATGGGCGCGGGGAATCCGGACACGGCCCACCGGGCCACCATGTCCGGCCTGCGGCTGGCCCTGGCCTACACCGCCGTCATGCTGGTGGTGTTCTCGACCTTCGCCCGGCCGCTGGTGACGATATTCCAGGGGCCGAACACGGCGGGTTTCGCCGAGACCGTGCCGCTGGCGGTCTTCATGGTGCGTCTGGTGGCCCTCTATGTCTGCGCCGACGCGCTGGGCCTGGTGTTCAGCGGGGCGCTGCGCGGGGCGGGGGACACCTTCTGGACCATGTGCCTGTCGGTGGGCACGCACTGGACCATGAGCCTGCTCACCATGTGGCTGATCCGCTGGGGCCACGTTTCGCCCCGGACCGCCTGGCTTGCCCTGGTCGGTTTCGTCTGGGTGATCGGCGGTCTCTTCTATGCTCGCTACCGGAGCGGGCGCTGGCGTCTGCTCAAGGTGGTGGACGAAGCGGCCCCGCTCCCGGTGATGGCGGCGGACTGACGGGCTCTACATGAAGTGGCTGATGAATTCGAGATAGCCTTGGCGGCCACCTCGTTTGGTCCAGGTCTGGACGGATTTGCAGAGTCTTTTCAGGCACAGCATCATCGTCGGCACATCCACGACGGGGAAATCGACTTCCTGGCCGTCGGGATTTTCCACACTGGCCCGTCCGAGGCGCATTTCGCACATGTCCTTGACCTCGCCAAAAAGCTTTTGCTCGTACTCGGTTGGCTGCCAGGGGCGAAGCTCGCGCCCGGCCTGTTCAGCCGCATAGGAGTCGAGCACCGCATGGTAGATGCGGAGGACGGCGTGGTTGGTCAGTTGCGGGTTGTCCCGGTAGGCGAGCCGCACCGTGAATTCGATGTTCTGCAAGACATCCGGATGCTCTTCTTCGATTCGCATGGTCGGTGACTCCGTGCTAGGCTTTCGGAACAGGCTTGGCGAGCATGGCGAGGAGGAGTTGGACGGCGTGCTCGACATCGGCGCGGCTGACGGTCTCCGAGGGGGAGTGGACGTAGCGGCAGGGGATGGAGAGGCAGCCGGAGGCGATGCCGTCGCGGGTGGTCTGCATGGCGCGGGCGTCGGTGGTGCCGCCGACCAGGACTTCGAGCTGGTAGGGGATACCATTGGCCTCGGCGGTGTCGATCATCCAGTTCTTGACCCAGGGGGTGGCGATCATGCCGCCGTCCTTGATCTTGATGGCGGGGCCGCGGTCGAGGCCGATGGCCATTTTGACGGCGGGTTCGGGGGTGTCGGGGGAGAGGGTGACGTCGAGGGCGATGCCGATCTCGGG
>LVAZ01000426.1 GCA_001603055.1 Victivallales bacterium Lenti_02 | reverse complement strand
GAGGTCGTCTTCGAGGCCACGATGAAATTCGCCTTGGTAGACCGCGAACAGCAATAGCCTCGCCCGCCGCCGGGCAGGCATGGAATCACCACCATGATTGACATCCGCACTCTCCGCAACGATCCCGAGATGGTCAAGGCCAACTGCGCCCGGCGTGGCTGCAAGGTGGACATTGACGACCTGCACGCCAAAGACCAGGCCTACCTGGTCCTGGTCCGCGAAGTCGAGTCCATGCGGGCCGAGCGCAACTCGCTCAGCAAGGAATGCCGCGACAATCCCGCCGCGCGGGACCGGGTGAAGGAACTCAAGGTCGTCATGGCCGAGAAGGAGGCGGAAATGGCCGCCCTCGGCGAGGCCGTCGAGAAGGGCCTTTCGTGGCTGCCCAATTTCCTGGCGGAAGATGTGCCCGATGGCGGGGGCGACACGGACAACTTCGAGCTGCGGCAGGAGGGCGTCAAGCCCAGTTTCCCCTTCCCCCCCCTCGATCACCAGGCCCTGGGCGAGAAGCTCGGTCTCATCGATACCGCCCGCGGGGCCAAGGTCGCCCAGTCCGGCTTCTACTACTGGGTCGGCAAGGGCGCGCAGTTGACCAACGCCATGTTCTTCTGGGCGCAGCAGGAGCTGGTCAAACGGGGCTTCACCCTGTTCACCACGCCCTGCCTTGCCAAGACCCAGACTCTCTTCGGCACCGGCTATCTGCCCTTTTTCGCGGACCAGACCTACAATCTGGCCAACGAGGACCTGGCCCTGATCGGCACCTCGGAGCAGACTCTGGTCGCCTATCATGCCGACGAAACGCTCGACGAGACCTCGCTGCCCCGCTGCTACACGGCCTTCACGCCCTGTTTCCGCACCGAGGCTGGCAGCTACGGCAAGGAGTCGCGCGGCATCTTCCGGGTGCATCAGTTCCACAAGGTCGAGCAGATTGTTTTCTGCCTGCCCGAGGAATCGCCCAAATACCATGATTTCTGCCTCGCCAACGAGGAGGCTCTGCTCCAGGCCCTCGGCATTCCCTACCGGGTGGTCAACGTCTGCGTCGGCGACATGGGTGCGCCCGGCTACAAGAAATACGACATCGAGGCCTGGTTCCCCGGCTACGGCGGCTACCGCGAGGTGACCTCGAACACCAACCTGACCGACTTCCAGTCCCGGCGGCTCGGCATTCGCTACAAGGGCGACTCGGGCAAGGGGTTCGTGCACACCATCTCGGCCACCGGCGTCACCGACCGCGTGGTCTGCGCCATCCTCGAGAACTTCCAGCAGGAGGACGGCACCGTCATCGTGCCCGAAGTCCTCCGTCCCCTGGTCGGCTTCGACCGGATCGAACCTGTCTGCTAGTCCCCGCGCGTCTGGCGCGGACGGCACAAGGAGAGGGCGACGAACATGCCGCAACCGGATTTGTCCCGCAGGAACTTTCTCGGCACTTCGCTGGCGGCGGGGGCGGGGTTCTTCGTCGTCCCCCGCGCCGTCCTCGGCGGCAGCGGGTTCACCGCGCCCAACGACCGGATCAACCACGCCGTCGTCGGCTGCGGCGGCATGGGCAACGGCCACATCGGCTATGTGCTCGGGGACCGCACCGCCAAGCTGGTGGCGGTCTGCGATGTGGACGCGAAGCGGCTGGCCGCCGCCCAGGCGCGCGGCGGGGCCGACTGCCAGGGCTACAACGATTTCCGCGAGATGCTGGCGCGGGGCGACATCGACTGCTGCCATGTGGTCACCCCGCCCCACTGGCACGCTCTCCAGAACATCGCCGCCCTCGATGCCGGTTGCGACGTCTGGGCCGAGAAGCCCATGACCCGCACCATCGACGAGGGACAGCACATCGTCGATGCCGTCCGCCGCAACGGCCGGGTGTTCCGGCTCAACACCTGGTTCCGGCTCCATAGCGGGTTCTATGGTCTAGGCACCACGGTCCGCCCGCTCAAGAAACTGGTGATGAGCGGGGCGCTTGGCTGGCCGCTCACGGTCCGGGTCAGCGCCCATACCGGCTTCGGCTGGAAGACCCGGGGCTGGTCGGGCAGGATCAACGTTCCACCCGAGCCCGTGCCCGCCGAGCTGGACTACGATCTCTGGCTCGGTCCCGCTCCCTTCAAACCCTATTTCAAGCACCGCACCCACGGCTCCTTCCGAGGCTATTGGGACTATGACGGCGGCGGCTTGGGCGACATGGGGCAGCACTACCTCGATCCCGTCCAGTACATCCTCGACAAGGACGACACCAGCCCGGTCGAGGTCGAGGCCTACGCCCCCTGGCCGCCCCACGACGACGCGGTCGGCCTCTGGGGCCGGGTCTGGATGCGGTATGCCGACGGCTGCACCATCATCCTCGAATCCTGCGAATGGGGCGAGGAGGAGACCAAGGGCAAGCCCTACATCGAGGGTCCCAACGGCAAGGTCTACCCCGGCTTCCGCACCGATCCGCCGGAACTGGCCCAACTGGTCAACCAGTTGCCCGAGCCGGAACCCATGATTAGCGATTTCAACGTCTCGATGCGCACCCGCCGGAAATTCGGCCTGAACGAAGTCAACGGCGACCGCAGCAACATCCTGATCCACCTGGCCAACGCCGCCATCCGCACCGGCCGCAAGTTGCAGTTCGATCCGGCAACGCTCGAATTCGTCAACGATGCCGCCGCCAACCGTCTGGTCCACCAGCCCATGCGCGCCCCCTGGCGTCTGGTCTAGGGAATTGGAGTCAGCCCATGTACCGATGCGCGATGCAAGCAGGAATTCTGGCGATGGCAATCGGTTTCTTCTCGGCGAACGCTCAGGTGGCGGAATTGGTTGAGGGGCTGGTCTGGGCGGAGCCCGCCGCCGGCCAGGCCGCCGTGGCCCGTTTGCTCGAACTGGGCGAGCCCGCCGGGCGCGAGTTGTGCGCCAAGCTCCGCGATCCCGCTTCCGGCGAGGACGACAGCAAGGTCCGCTTCGCCCTCGAAGGCATGGTGGTGACGGTCATGCGCGAGCCGCAGGACCCCCGTCGCGCCATGCTGGCCAAGGTTTTCGCCGAAGCCATGACGGCGGCGGCGCAGCCGGAAATCAAGTCCTACCTGATCCGCAATCTGGCGCGAGTCGGTCTGGACGAGGCGGTTCCCGTCCTCGCCCCCCTGCTTGCCGACGCCGTTTTCTGCGAACCGGCGACCCAGGCGCTGCTGCACATCGGCTCTCCCGCCGCAGGCGCGGCCCTGGCGGCGGCTCTGCCCCCGGCGACCGGCGGCGGACGCCTGACCCTGATCCGGGCCTTGGGCCAACTGCGCCAGACCGAAGCGGTTCAGGCAGTGCTGCCTTTGGCCGGGGATGAGAACGTGCAGACCCGGCTGGCCGCATGGTATGCTCTGGCCAACTGCGGGATTGCCGCCGTGGACCCGGCCTTGCAGGCGGAAACCCGGAGCGAGGACGCCTTTGTGGCCTCCCGCGCCCAGCGCGGACGGTTGCTGCTGGCCCGGCGGCTGGCGGAGGCGGGGCAGGGAGCCGCCGGCGAGGCGATTGCCCGCGAGGTCATGGCGACGCCGCTGACTCCCGCCACGCGGCAGGTGGTCTGCGCCGCCCTGGCCACGCTGGTGGACATGGCGGGCGACCGCGCTCTCCCGGAGGTGCTCGAGGCTGTCGCCAGTCCCGACTGGCAGGTGCGCGAGGCCGCCCTGAATCTGGCCGCCGAACTCCCGGTCGGCCGCGCCGCCTGCGTGAAACAGATCGGAAACGAAACGAATCCGGATATCCGGGCGGCCGTGGTGGCCATGCTCGGGCGTACCGGCGACGAAGCGGGTAAAACCGCCGTCCTGGCCGCGTTGGCGGACCCCGAACTGGTGGTCCGGCAGGCGGCCGCGCAGGCCAGTCTGGTCTTCGGGGTGGACGGCATGGAAGCCTTGCTGGCCTATGCGGGCCGGGCCGATTCCGCCGAGGATGCCAAGGCAGCTCAGGACGCTCTCTTGCAGGTTCGCGAAGCGGATTTGACCGCCCGGGTGGGAGTGCTGCTGCCTGCGGCCAGCTCCACCGGCAAGGTCGTCATGCTTGCCGTATTGGCCGCGCGCAATGCCGCCGACCAGTCTCCCGTCGCCCTGGCCGAAATGAAGAGCCCGGACCGGGAGGTGGCCAAGGCCGCTCTGGCCGCGCTGGAGACCATCGGCCGGAGCCGCGACGTGCCGCCGGTCCTCGAATTTTTCTCCACCACCGATTCCAGCGCGTCCCGCAACGGGGCGCGGAGCGTGCTGGTGGCGATTTGCCGGCGCGACGGGACGACGCTCGCCCCGGTTCTCGCCGCCCAGGCCGCTGCCGAGGGCAAGGTGCGCGCCGAGTATCTCGGGGTGCTGGCCCGCCTTGGCGGAGAACCGGCCCTGGCCGCCGTCCAGCAGGATTTGCAGAGCCCCGATGCCGATTTGCGCAACGCTGCCGTCCGCGCCCTCGCCGAATGGCAGGACGCCGCCGCCTTGCCCGCCCTCCAGGCGGTCATCGCCAATCCGGAAAGCGATGTTCACCGGGTGCTGGCCCTGCGCGGCTATGTCCGCCTCGCCGCCACCACCGGCAACGAGGCGATTGCCCGCCTGGGACAGGCCGCCGAATGGGCCAAAACGGTCGAGGACAAGAAGCTGGTGCTGGGCGCCCTGGGCGGTATTCGCAGCGAGGAGTCGCTGCTGGCCGTCGCGGCCTACCTCGACGACGAGGAGGTGCGCGAGGAAGCCGCCGCCGCTGCCGTCAGCATCGCCTGCCCCCGCGACAACAACGACAAGGGACTGGTCTCCGCCACCGTCGCCAAGGTGCTGAACCGGGTCTTGACAACGAGCCGGAACGAGGGCGTACTGGCCAAGGCCAGAGCCCATCTGCCCAATCTGCCCGTGGCGGTGGACGGGGTCAACATCGCCCTCGGCAAGCCCGTCGCCACCTCCTGCAACCATCAGGGCGACAAGGAACCCTGGCGGGCCGTGGACGGCAAGCTGGACCGCAACGACGCCTGGTTCGGCGCCCAGTGGCCGAGCTGGTACCGGATCGACCTCAAGAAAACCGTCGCCGTCAACGCGCTCCGCGTGGTCTTCTACTATGACGGACGGCGCTTCTACCAATACACCTTCGAGGTTTCCACCGACGGCGAAACCTGGACCCAGGTGGTGGACAATTCCGCCAACAGCCTGCCCGCCACCGAGGCCGGGTTGACCCACGCCTTCGCCGAGCCGGTCCAGGCTCGCTACGTTCGCCTGAACATCCTGAAAAACAGCGTGAACGAGGCGGTCCATGTGGTCGAGGTCGAGGTGTATTCCGCCGATCCCGCCGCCGAGCGGCTGGGGGCGGTGCGGATCGACCATCCCCACAACGTGGCTCTGGGCCGTCCGGTTGCCGCCCATCCCGCCCACGAGCAGGACAAGCTGCCCGCGCGCGCAGTCAACGGCGTCCTCGAAAATGGCGATGGCTGGTGGGGCGGACCCTCGCCCGACCAGCCCGCCTGGCTCCAGGTGGACCTCGGCGAGGAAATCGCCATCGACACGGTCCGGGCGGTGTGCTACAACGCCGACGGTCGCCACTACACCTATCTGGTCCAGGGCTCGGCCGAAGGCGAGACTTGGCAGACGCTGGCCGACCACAGCAAGAACGAGGTCCGTTCCGCCCCCGAGGGGTATGTCCACCGCTTTGCCGCCGCCACGGTGCGCTATGTCCGGCTGTTCGACATCAAGAACAGCTCGAATCCCTCGGTTCATGTGAATGAGCTGGAAGTCTACCGCGCGGGCAAGGCCCCGCAGAGTTTCGCCGCCGCGTTCCCCGCGCCGCCCAAGGCTCCCGCCATCCAGGCCCCGCCTCTTCCCGAGCCCGATGCCGAGGGCTTCGTCAGCCTCTTCAACGGCACGGACCTGACCGGCTGGATGGGGTCGGTCAAGGGCTACAGCGTCGAGGACGGTTCCCTGGTCTGCCAGGAGAAGGGCGGCGGCATGCTCCTCACCATGCACCGCTTCAGCGATTTCGTCCTGCGCTTCGAGTTCAAGATGCCCAAGGGGGCCAACAACGGGCTGGCCATCCGCACCCCGGCCTCGGGGAATCCCGCCTACGCGGGCATGGAGTTGCAGATCATCGACAACGAGGGCTACGAGGAAGTCCACAAGCACAAGCTCCAACCCTGGCAGGTGCATGGCTCCATCTATGGCTGCGTGCCTGCCAAGACCGGCGCGCTCAAGCCCGTCGGCGAATGGAACGTCCAGGAAGTCCACGCCGTCGGCTCGCAGATTCGCGTCGTCCTCAACGGCGAGACCATCGTCGATGCCGATCTGGACACTTTGACCGAGACCGCCGACGGCAAGGGAGTCGAGGAGCATCCCGGCCTCCGCCGCCGGACGGGCCATATCGGCTGGCTGGGGCACGGC
>LVAZ01000425.1 GCA_001603055.1 Victivallales bacterium Lenti_02 | reverse complement strand
GGACGGCACCGTCTCCTTCTCGGATATGGACGGGACGACCGCCCGCTACACCCTCGACGGCAGCCAGCCCACCGCCTCGTCCCCGGTCTACACCGCGCCGTTCGCTCTCCCCGAGGGCGGCATCGTGACCGCCGCCGTCCTGGCCGAAGACAACCCCGGCGTCCTCGTCCCCGACGACCGAGTCGAGGCGCGCGCCACCTACGGCCTGGCCAAGACCGGCTGGACCGTCCTGCCCCCCGCCACCGGGGCCGACGCCCTGCTCGACGACAACCCCGCCACCGTCTGGCGCGCCGCGCCCGGACTCCGCGAGGTCTGTCTCGATCTGGGCCGGACCATCCCGGTCGGCGGCATCGGCTACCTGCCGCCCCAGACCAGCCGCAACGCCGACAACTTCGTCCAGCTCTGCCGCTGCTACGTCGCCGACCAGCCCGGCAACTGGGGCGAGCCCGTGGGCGAACTCCGCTGCGACAACGTGGTCAACAACCCCGTCGAACAGCGCCTCGACTTCCCCGCCGCCACCGGGCGCTACCTGCGCATCGAGGTCGTCGAGACCGTCGCCGCCAAGGCCCAGCCCGCCTTCGGCGGCATCAACGTCTACCGCGCCGCCCAATAGAAATCATGTTCACCACGAAGGCACGAAGACACGAAGAAGAGGCAAGAGTAGAGCAATGAAAAACTGCGCGCAACGCTCGGAGTCTCCGAGCGCTGCGCGGGACTTTGTTCATCTTCCCTTCGTGCCTCCGTGCCTTCGTGGTGAAACCAGGAGTTTTCCATGATCTTCTGCCATCCATCCGCCAATCCCGCCGCCGCGGGCGGCATCCCCGAGCGTTCCGAGACTCCCGCCCGGGAACAATGGGATATCGCCGCGCTCTTTCCCGACGCCGAAGCCTGGGAGGCAGCATTCCAGACCATCGAGCAGCAGGTCGCGCCGCTGGCCGCCATGAAAGGCACTCTCCATACGGCGGAGAACGTGCTGTCCTTCTACCGCCGGGACACCGAGCTGGACCGCCTGCTGGAGAAGCTCTATGTCTACGCCCATCTGCGGGCCGACGAGGACACCCGCAACACGGAGAACCAAGCGCGGCAGAACCGGGTGCGCGCCGCCTTCGCCCAGCTCTCCGAACGCCTGGCCTGGGCCCAGCCCGAACTGCTGGCAAACGATCTGGAGACCTTGCAGGCGTGGGCCGACTCCGCCCTGCTCGCCGACTACCGCTACGCCCTCCAGCGGCTCATCCGGCGCAAGGCCCACACCCTCAGCCCCGCCGAGGAGGCCCTGCTGGCTGGAGCGGGCGAGATTTTCTCGGCCCCCGGCGAAACCTACAATCTGCTGACCAACGCGGACCTTTCCTTTCCCTCCATCCAGGACGCCGAGGGCCAGGAGAGGGAGCTGTCCCAGGGCCGTTTCCTGAGCTTCATGGAAAACCGCGACCGCAAGGTCCGCCAGCGGGCCTTCGAAGGGCTGTACGACACCTACAAGAGCGTGCTCAACACCACCACCTGCACGTTGCGCACCCATGTGAAGATGCACAACTACCTGGCCCGCGTGCGCCATTTCGACTCCGCCCTGGCGGCGGCGCTCCACGGCGACCAGATTCCCGTCGCCCTCTACGAGTCCCTGATCCAGGCCAACCACGAGGCGCTGGCCCCCTTCCATGCCTATCTGGACCTGCGCCGGAAGATGCTCGGCCTCGACCGGCTCGACATGTTCGACATGTACGTGCCCATCGTGCCCGAGATCACGGTCGAAGTCCCCTTCGCGCAGGCCCGCGAATGGATTCTCGCCGCCTGCGCCCCCCTCGGCGAGGACTACGTCGCCGTGCTGAAGAGCGCCTTCGACAACCGCTGGATCGACCGGAACGAGAACCGGGGCAAGCGCTCCGGCGCCTATTCGAGCGGCTGCTACGACAGCCTGCCCTACATCCTCATGAACTACCAGGGCACCCTCAACGACGTCTTCACCCTCGCCCACGAACTCGGCCACTCCCTCCATTCCTGGCTCGCCAACCACGCCCAGCCGCCGCAGACCGCCGGCTATCCCATCTTCATCGCCGAAATCGCCTCCACCGCCAACGAGGCCCTCCTCCTCGACTGGCTGCTGCGCGAGAAGAAGGACGATGCCGCTTTCTCCGCCTATCTGCTGAACCACTACTGCGACGGCTTCCGGGGCACGGTCTACCGCCAGACCATGTTCGGCGAATTCGAGAAGATGGTCCACGAGCTGGACGCCAAGGGCACGCCCCTCACCCCCGACGGTCTCGGCGACGCCTACTACGCGCTCAACGGCACCTACCACGGCGACGCCGTCGTGGCCGACCGGCGCATTGCCTGGGAATGGTCCCGCATCCCCCATTTCTACTACAACTTCTACGTCTACAAGTACGCCACCAGCTTCTGCGCCTCCCAGATCTTCGCCGAGCGCATCCTGGCGGGCGAGCCGGGGGCCTGCGACCGCTTCCTCGGCCTGCTCCGCGCGGGCGGCAGCGCCGACCCCCTCGATCTGGTCCGCGCCGCCGGCGTCGATCTTGCCGACCCCGCCACCTTCCGGCTCGCCTTCCAGCGTTTCGGGCGGACGGTCGAGCAGCTCGCCGGGCTGCTCGCCCCGCAGGCCTAGCGGGCAGGCGCGGCGCCTGCTTGACCTTCCCGGCCACCGTGCCAGATTTTGTCCGGTTTGGATAGAACCATTCCCCTTGCAGGAGTTTCGGAATATGCGGACCAAACTGTCCTTCATCGGCGACAACGACCTGGCCAGCGTCGAGCAGGACGCGCGCTTCGCCGCCGAGCACGGCTTCGAGGGCCTCGAATACAACTACTGGGGCAACTTCGCCGAACTCGGCGAGGACACCGTGCGGGCCATGCGCCGCATCCACCGGGCCTACGGGGTGAAGTGCGTCATGCTCGGCATCTGGGGCTGGAACCATCTCAGCCAGGACCAGGACGAGCGGGCCAAGGCCCACGCCATGCTCGACCGCGCCATCGCCTACGGCCAAATCCTCGAGGCCGAAACCCTCACCACCGGCGGCGGCGTCTACAGCGAGCAACTGGCCGAGAACGTGGCCGAGTTCCTCCGCGTCTTCCCCCCCTTCCTCGAACGCATCCGCGCGGCGGGCATGGTCTCCGCCTTCTACGCCGTGCATGGCAAGAGCTTCTTCACCAGCCTCGCCGCCTACGAGGCGGTCTGGGCCGACTGCCCCCAGGTGACCATCAAGTTCGACCCCGCCAACTGGCGGCACCACGGCGACGACTACCTCGAAGTGCTCCGCAAGCACGGCGACAAGATCGGCCACCTGCATCTCAAGGAACACCTCTACCACAACGGCGAACTGGCCAGCCAGCCGCCCGTCGGCATGGGCGACATCGAATGGGGCAAGGTCTTCGCCTTCCTCTACGAGCACCGCTACAACGGCGCCCTCTCCGTCGAGCCGCACGGGCCGGTCTGGGCCAAGGGCGACATGCGCCGCAAGCTGCTCGTCCTCACCCAGCGCCACATCTCGCCCTTCCTGATCTGAGGCCCCGCAGGCGGCTCCGGAACGCGCGCCAATCGGGGGTGGCGCTCGTTCGTATAATGGAAACGGGGCACGCCGCTTGCAGGCCTCCCCCCTATCATCATGAAAAACCCGTTGCGCAATATCCGCTGGCATCGCTTCGCCTTCCGCCTCACCAAGGGCACCATCCGGGTGGCCATTCTGGTGGCGGGGATCATCGTGGGTGCCGCCGTCCTCTTCGATCTCTACTGCGAGATCAAGGGCCTGCCCGGCTGGGCGGTGGACATGGTCCGCGGGGAACTGGCCCGGCGCGGCGTGCGCGGCGAGTTCCGGGAAATCCGGGCGGGCCTGCTCTCCTCCATCGTCGCCGAGGATGTCACCCTGGTCGCCGACCACCAGGGCATCGAGTTCACCCTGCGCGTCGACCAGCTCAAGGCCCGCCTCGGCTACCGCGCCCTGCTCAGCCGCCAGCCCTTCCTCCAGACCCTCGACCTCAACGGCGCCAGCCTCCGCTGCACCAGCCGGGACCGCGACGCCGTGCTGCCCTACATCGGCGACCTCCGCGCCGACCTGCGGCCCCATTCCGGGGACGCCTACGCCATCAACCTGCGCGGCTTCTTCGAGGGGGTGAATCTGCGACTTACCGGCTACATCCGCAACGCCGATGCCCTCTGGCAGCCCCGCCCCGACCAGCCCGAGGAGGACCGGCGCCTCTCCGAGCTGCTCGAAGCCATCACCGCCGCCTTCCGCCAGTGCCGCTTCGGCAGCGGCGACGCCTCCCTCGAAGCCACCGTGGACGTGGACGCGGAAAACTGGCGCGAATACGCCGTCCTGGGCAACTGGAACATCGCCAACCTCATGCTCCGCGGCATGCTCACCCAGACCTGCAAGGGCCAGTTCACCGTCTCCCCCCGCCAGATCGTCTTCCGCGAGGTCGCCGTCCGCCTCAACCGCGACGAACATCTTCTCGGCAAGGTGGTCCTCGAACCCGCCACCCGCCAGTTCTGGGCGGAAATCGAAGGCCGCAGCGCCCTCGGAACCATCTTCCAACTGGCCGCCACCGACCAGCCCGACTGGGTCCGCCGCTTCGGTCTCACGGTCCCCTTCGGCTTCAAGGCCGTGCTCCATCCCGCCCCCTGGGACGACCCCGCCAAATGGCATGTCGAGCTGACCGCCGAGTCCTCCGGCTTCGCCCTCCGCGACCTGCCCGTCCAGCGGTTCGAGGCCCGCGCCGAAATCCGCGACCGGACCGTGCGCATCCCCGCCTTCGCCTGGCACATCGCGAGCGAGCGCAGCGGCGAGAAAATCGAGGGCAGCGCCACCATCTGGCCCGAAGCGGGCCAGTTCGCCCTCGACATGAAGGGCGCCGCCGACTGGCGCCTGCGCAGCCGCCAGCTCGGCATCCGCCTCC
>LVAZ01000424.1 GCA_001603055.1 Victivallales bacterium Lenti_02 | reverse complement strand
GGGACGGTGGGGAACACGACCGGGGTGTGGTCGTTGGGGGTGAAGGTCATGGCGAGACGCTTGGTTTCGCCCGCCTTCACCTGGGGGCCGGGGGCGATGCGCGGGTAGAGCTGGTAGAAGCGGTTGGCCTCGGTGCCCATGTCCTGGACCGTGCAGAGGGCCAGGTCCGCGAACTCGATGGAGAGGGGGAGGTTTTCGGGGCCGAGCACGGCCCGGCGGGCAGTGCCGCTGAGAAAATGGCGCGAGGCGGGTTTCCGCGGCGGGAACTGGCCAAGGGCCGAGGGCAGGAGCATGATGGTGCGGCCGGACCAGGTCGCGAGGGGCAGATCGAGGAAGACCGGCGCTTCGGAGATGGCCGCGTCGCGGTCGGGGGTGAGTTCGTATTCGACCCGGACGGCGGCGGGGAGCCGGGTGACGCGCTGGAGATAGGTCCAGTTGACGCCCGCCTTTTCGTCGGGGATGGTGCCCTTGAGGGTCACGGTGTCGCCGTCCCGTACCGGATAACCCTCGGCTGGCTGGAGGCGCGAGAGGCCGACGCTGTGCTGCCAGCCGGGGGCGGCGATCGTCACCCGCGCCGCCGAAATCAGCACGGTTTCCCCCTGCACAAGCTGGAAGTCCCCGGTCGCCTCCAGCCGGAATTCCGCTTCTCCCACCGGCAGGACGGCGAAGGGGGCGGCGGGGGCGAGGCTGCACATCAGCACGGTCAGCGAGACGAAGTACCGCATGGGGCTAACTCCTCGAAACCGGGGTGGGGACGCGGAATCTACCATAGCCGCTGATTGCGCAAGCGTCCGGCGGGGGTGCGGTTTTTAGGCCGGAATCAAGGACGGAGTTCGATCTCGGCCCAGACGAGGCGCAGGGGTTCGGGGGTGGCGGCGATGGCGATGGTGTTGGCGCCGTCGCGGAGAGCGTCGGCGGGGAGGACGAAGCGCAGTGCCCGAGCGGTCTGGTTGCCGCCGTAATTCCTCGTGCTGGCGAGGGCGGCATGCCCGGTTGCGGGCTGTCCGTTCAGACGGACGTCGGGCGGCGGATCGCCCGACGCCTGGGCGAAGCCGAGGATCACGGCCACGCTTCCCGCCGCTGGTTTGCGGCCGATGTCCAGGGTGATCGACACGGGCTGGTCGGTGGTTTTGGGCAGTAGCGCACCATTCGGGAAGCCGGGGGGCACGGTGTCGCGGTAGGCAACGGGATGCCGCCGGGGTCCATTCCGCACCACGTTTTCATCGAGCCCAAGATCGAGGATGGTGCGGAAGGGGGGGCGGTCGAGCGGGCGGTAGACGAGATTGAAGAGGTAGAAGGAGTCCGCGCCGCGCTGGTGCAGCGTGGCGGCCCAGCCGTAGTACATGGCCAGGTCCAGGTCCACGCGCGGCGCGCCCGGATAGGCGGCGGTGCCGTTGTCGATGGCGGGGGCCAGCCGCACGCTGGCGGCCCGGTCGCCCAGCCGTTCGCGCCAGAGTTCGAGGGGAATGTCGAAGTCGGCGCTCGAAAAGAAGGGCGAGGGGACGAGCAGGTCGACGAGTCCCTGTTTCGCCCATTCGATGCCGTCCATGCCCAGGCCGGCGGCGGCGTCCGGATGGCTGGGGAGGCGGGCACCGAGTTGGATGGGGTGGCCGCGTTTGGCGGCCCATTCGCTCGTCAACTGGCGGACCTGGCGGGTGAACTCGGTGAGGATCGGCGCCAGCTCGGCCTCGTGTCCGGGAGTGAGGTGGCGGCCGAAGCGCATCCAGTCCAGCTCCAGGCCGTCCATGTCGTAGCGTTCGAGCAGTTCGCGGACCAGGGCCAGGTGGTATTCCCGGACCTCCTCCTTGGCATAGTCGAAAGCGAAATCGGTCCAGGTGCCGCCGGTGGCCTGCGGAACCCGCCAGAGGTCGCTGCGGGTCCGCCAGAAGGTGGTGTTGCGGAAGTAGTTTTTGGTGGTCACGAAGTGGACGTCGTTCATGCGCATGGTGATCCAGGGCGAGATGCCGCGTTCGCGGCAGCGCGCGATCCACACCCGGTAGGGGTCGATCCCCTGGTCATGGAGGCGTTTCGCGTTCGCGCACCAGATGTCGGTCGGCGGCTGGCCGTCGATGTCGTCCCAGATCGCCTCGTGGACCGCCGAGCGGTAGCTGGTGCGCTGGCCGTTGGGGCAGAGGAAGAGGTGGGTGGCCCGGGTGCCCGCGAGTTGGTCGATGTAGGCGTTCAGGTCGGCCAGATTCATCCGTTCGGCCGGCTGCTTGAAGTAGTGGTCGTTGTCTTCGTTGAGGATCAGCATCGGGTTCTCTCCCAGGGTCCGGGCCGCCAGCGCCATTCCGATGATTGCGAGAGCCAGTCGCATATGCCGCCTTGGGTTTTCGGTGCGGAACGCAGAGCTGAGTCAGCG
This sequence comes from Victivallales bacterium Lenti_02, assembly GCA_001603055.1. GTDB lineage: Bacteria > Verrucomicrobiota > Lentisphaeria > Oligosphaerales > Lenti-02 > Lenti-02. The sequence continues at coordinate 7,396 of LVAZ01000424.1, read as the reverse complement.
GTGGCTGTAGAGTTCCTCGCCGATGAGGGCGGCGAAGAAGGAGCCGGTGAAGAGCAGGGGGCGCCCGCCGGGCAGGTCCGCCGGGGTCTGGATTTGGTCGATGACCCGGTAGCGGATGCCGGTGTCGCGGGCGGCCGCCACGAGTTCGGCCAGGCCGGAGGCCTTGGGGGGGCGGGGGTTGGTGAGGACGAATTCCCCGTCGATGGCGGCCAGTTCGCGGACGATGCCGGGAACATCCTTGCCTTTGGCGACGCCGACCACCACGGTCCAGGACTGGCCGGGGAAGCGCTGGCGGAGGGCTTCGGCCAGGCGGCGGGCGGAGTCCGCGTTGTGGGCGGCATCGAGGAGGACGAGGGGGTCGCGCTGGATGATTTCGAAACGCCCGCGCAGCTCGGGCATGCGGAAGTCCGCGCGTCTGGGTTCGTAGCCCAGGAGCTGGCAGACGCGGAGGGAGACGGTGAAGTTTTCGAGGAGGAAGTCCGGGGTGTCGGCGGGCAGCCAGTCGCGGGCTTCGGCGAGGGGGACGGGGCGCTCGACCGGGACGCCGAGTTCGCGGGCGCGGTCGAGGATGACCTGTTCCGCCGCCGGGAAGGGTTGTTTCGCCAGGACGAGGGGCACGCCGGGCTTGAGAATGCCGGCCTTTTCGGCGGCGATCTCCCCGACGGTGTCGCCGAGAATCTGCATGTGGTCGAGGCTGACGGGGGTGATGGCGGTGCAGAGGGGGTTTTGGATGTAGTTGGTGGCGTCGAGGCGGCCGCCGATGCCGGTTTCGACCACGGCGAGGCGGCAGCCCGCGCGGACGAAGAGCTGCAGGCCGAGGACGGTGAGGATTTCGAAGAAGCCGGGGGACAGGTCCGCGGCCTCGATTTTCGCGGCCAGCTCGCGGGTCTGTTCGAGGAGGGGGGCATAGTCGATCAGACCGCCGTCGAGCAGGAAGCGTTCGCGGACAGTGCTCAGATGGGGGCTGGCGAAGGTGCCGACGCGCTGGCCGGCCGCCGTCAGCAGGCAGGTGAGAAAATGGCAGGTCGAGCCCTTGCCCTTGGTGCCGGCGACGTGGACGATGCCGAGCTGCCGCTCGGGGTTGCCCGCGAGCCGGGCCAGGAGCGGCATGCGTTCGAGGGAGTACTCGCCGGCGGCATAGGAGCGGCTGGTGTCCCGCTCCAGGTCCAGGTAACGGGAAAGGAGGTCGAAAAAGGCCGCCTCGCGGCCCTGGTCCCAGTCTCTCATGGGGTGGGGAATCCGGGGGTGGGTGGCTAGGCGTCGAGGACTCGGCGGAGGGCGGCGGCCAGCCCTTCGGGAGTCAGCGGTTTCATGAGATACTCGCGGATGCCGATCTGGCGGGAGCGGACCTCGTCGACCATTTCGCTGTAGCCGGTGGTGAGGATGATGGGGATGTCGGGCCGGATGCGGAGGATGCGCTGGGCGAGTTCGAAGCCGGTGAGGTCGGGCATGGTCTGGTCGGTGAGGACCACGTCGAAGGAGGCGGGATCGTTCTCGAAACGGCTGAGGGCTTCGCGGCTGGAACGGCAGGGGGTGACCCGGTAGCCGAGTTCCTCGCAGACCAGAGTGCCCAGCTCGACCAGAATCTGCTCGTCGTCGATGAAGAGCACATGCTCGCCGGCGCTGGTGAAATTGCCGAGCGACTTTTCCGCAGGGTCCATTTTCCGGCTGCCCGGCTGGCGGGACTGCTCTTCCGCCTGCACTGGCAGGAGGACCCGGAAGACAGGGCTGCCGGAGCCGTTCTGCCAGATGGCGAGGCTGCCGCCCAGTTCGCGGACGATGTCCTGGACGACGCTTAGGCCCGGGTTCTCGCCGTTGCTGTCGGCGGGGTCCTGCCAGCGGGCCGCCCGGTCGAGGGACTCGGCCAGGCGGTGCCGTTCGCCCACGCAGACGCGGGTGTAGACCCCGTTGGGCAGGCCCGGCGGGGCCTTTGCGGCGGAGCTGCGGTCGAAACCGGTTTCGCTGAGGTGGAATTCGAGGGTTCCGCCGTCGCTGTCCAGGCATCGTGCGACGCAGGTTCCGAGGGTGACGAAGACCTGGAGCATGAGGGTGGTGTCTCCCACCACGACGCCGGCTTCTGGATAGACGTCCAGTTCGATGCGGACGGTGGCGGGGAGGACGCTGCGCAGCATGCGCACCGCGTCGCGCAGGAGGGGGTCGAGCGACTGGGGCTCGGGCGAGGGGGCACCTTCGCCGCAGAAGGTGAGGAGGCGCATGGTCAGATCGTGGGCGCGTTCGGCGGAGGCGAGGATTTTGCCGATGTGCTCGTGGGCGGTGCCGTCCGGGTTCACCTCGTTCGCGGCAATCCGCCCGTAGCCGATGATGGCCTGGAGGATATTGTTGAAATCATGCGCCAGGCCGAGGGCGAGGGTGCCCAGATTTTCCAGACGCTGGGAATGGCGGAGGTGGCGCTGGAGGGACTGGCGCTGGCGTTCGGCGGTCTCGCACTCCCGCTGCAGGGAGGTCACCTGTTCGCGCAGGTCCAGAATCTCGTGGTGGTTCCCCTCGCCGGCTGCGGGGGCGGTGCAGAGTTCGTGGATGAAGCCTTCGCGGGCGGCGACGGCACCGTCCGGGCCGAATTGGCAGAGCCCCCTCTCGGCCACCCATTTCGCCATGCCCTGCTTGGTGACGATCCGGTAGTTGAGCTGGTAGATTTCGTGCCGCTCCAGGGCGGTGCGGATGACATTGCGCCGGGCCTCCACGTCGTCCGGATGGACAATCCGCCCCTCGTACAGGCCGGGTTCGCGGATGATCTGGGCGGCGGCGTAGCCGGTGAGCAGCTCGGTGCCCGAGCTGAGGAATTCGATCCTGCCCCCGTCGCCGTTCTCGTAGACCAGCCGGTAGGCCATGCCGGGCAGGCTGTCGACCAGATGTCCCATGGTGGCCTGCCCGTCCCAGGCTGTGCGTTCCGCCGCCTCGGCGGCCCCCAGCCGTTCCTTGAGGACAGCGATTTCCTGCTGCAGTTTCTCGCGGTTTTTATCTTCGCTCATGTCAGAACTTGTTCCCTGGCTGGGGCTCCGCTCCTGGAAAGCCACCGAACTCGTTGGCCGCGCACCATTCCGGCGCATATCTACCATAGCACATCCGCGGCAAGGGGAAAACGGGGGCGGCACAAACCGCGCCATCCTTGCGGCAGCGGAAAAAGCACAAGTCCGAATGGCCGAGATGCGGTCCGGAAGTATGTTTTGCTCGTGGATGCATGGCAATTGTCCATCCTTTCACCGAGAAGGACAACCCCAGCCCCGTCCAGGTTGCCAAGTTTACCGCAGATTCTGCCGCCGCGCCATATTTCCGGCGGGTCGCCTTGCGCGCCGCCCGCCGTCAACGGAGAGGCCCCGAGTGCTCGACACCTACGCCAAAAGCCGTCTGCTCACGGGCGATCCCGACGACTACCGGGCCGGTCTGGACGCCTGGGCGGAACTGCCCGTCGACATGCAGTATCTCGCGCCGCCCGACTGGACGCCCTCGCGGCATCCGACCACGCTCGCCAAGCCGTTCTACGTGTCCGGCCGGGGCACCTACGAGCGGCGTTCGTGCAGCACGCTCCATTTCGAGCCCTGCGCCAGAGACGGCTGGTGGATCGACCGGACCGACCACGGGGAGCAGTTGCCGATCCGGGCGAACATCCGCAACGTCTGGGACACCAAGCGGAGCATCGTGCTGCGCTCGGGTTCGGCGCACAACTATCTGCGCATGGTCGAGCATGTGGTGGCCCTGCGGCTTGGGCTGGGGCTGGACAGCGTGATGGTGCGCACCAATTCCGGCGATCCGCCCCTGTTCGACGCGGGGAGTTCGCCGATCGTGGACAAGGCTCTGCGCGCGGGGCTGGTGGAGGACCCGAGCCGGGAGCTGGTCTACTGGACGGTGAAGGAGCCGGTGGTGGTGATGGGGCCCCGGCGGAGCTTTCTGCTCATGCTGCCCGCCGAGGGCGGGGACCGGAGGATGCACATCGACTGCTCGGTGGACTTCCCCACCGCGATCGGCCGCCAGCGCATCCAGTTCGACGTGTTTCCCGAGGCCTTCCAGCACGGCGCCCAGGCGCGCACCAACTGCTCCTGTCCGGAATGGTGGCTGGTGCGCACCTTCGGCAAGCTGTTCGCCGACCTGCGCAATCTGGGCTACACCCGCAGCAACATCCTGATCGCGGGCCGGCGAAAGTATTTGAACGAGGCCAAGCTGGTCCACGATGGCAAGTCGCTCGAGGCCGTCTGGCACCGGGCCACGCTGGACCTGATCGCCGCGCTGTCGCTGGTGGAGACGGGACGGCTCGCGGGCCGGATCATTTCCTACAAGGCCGGCCACGCCCTGGATGTGCGGCTGGTGGCCCATCTGTATCTGCAGGATTTGCTGGAACCGCTCGGTTAGGCCGTCCCGCCCATGCCACGAGGCGTTGCCATCGTGCACGAGGGCTTCTATAGTAGAGCACCGGGTGTGCGGCATTCGCGGCACAGGCGGACTGGTGAAGACATGGAACTTGCCCGGAATCGCCTTCCCGCGCACACCGACCACAAAAACAACCGCTAGGGTGACCCCATATGCCCGTGAACGCACCGCAGGAACCGCTGGAGTTGTCGGAAGCCGAACGCCTGCGCGCCGCCCGGCGCGCGGAGCGGGAGGAGGCCAGGCACCAGAAACGGGAGCTGGCCCGCATCGAGCGTGAAATGCGCGGTCCGGGGCCGCGCTGGCTGCTGCCGGCCATCCTGGGGGGGCTGGCTGTTCTGGCCCTGCTGGTTTTTGCCGGCTACCGGGTGTGGGCCGGCACGGTGGTGGACAATGCGCGCCTTCCCTTCGAGGAAAGCCTGGAGAAGGCCGATGTGCGCGTCATGGAACACTACGCCGCCGCCGACTGGGGCCGGGTGCTCGAACTGAAGCGCCGGGCGGAGGATGCCAAAGGCAGCCCGCTGGAGCGGGCCCGCCTGTACCGTCAGGCCGACCAACTGCTGGCCACCACCCTCGTCGCCGCGCGCGACGCATCCTCGAAGGTGGAGTTCGTCCGGAAAAATTTCGACCTGCTCTACGAGAAAGCCCGGGCGGTCGACATCGGGAGCCTGCTACCCGACATGTGGGCGGAGGTCGAGGAAGTCCGCGCCAAGGCCACCGCCACAGGGGCGACCGGCGAGGATTCCGTGGGGCACTACCGGCGCGGCGTCGCCCTGCTGGACATTGTTTCCATCGATTTTCCCCGGATCGACGAACTGCGCCGGGAACGGGCGGCTTTTTTCGAGCAGAGCGGGGATTTCTCGCTGGCCGACTATAGCCAATCCTTTCCGGAGGAGGCCAAGGTTGTGACCGGCAAAATCGAGGCTGCGGCGGAAGCTGTCCGCAACCGTGACTGGCGGGCCGCCACCGGCCATTTCCAGGCGGCGCGGCGCGATTTGCCGGCTGCCAGGGAACGCCTGCGGACCGCCAGGGACAACGCCGCCGCCGCCATCGCCGCCTTCGACCAGGCTCTGGCCACCGCCAGGGGGCAGGGTGCCCCCCGCGACGCCCAGGCGGCCTGGCTGGAGCTGGGCAAGTCGCGCGAAGGGCTGGACCAGATCGTCGCCGAATCCCGCTACCTGGCCGCCAAGGAGATTGCCGACCAGGGGGTTGTCCGGGTGAACGAGATGCTCGAACAGATCACCACCGCCCGCAACACCCTTCAGCAGCGCCTGCGGCAAGCCGACGAGGGCTTCCGCGCCGCCGCGGCCGAGACTGCCTTCTACACCGCGAATCTGGCGGAGGAATGGGCGCAGGCCGTGGCCGCCCACGAGGCCCTGACCCAGGCGTTGGCCAAGAAGGAGGACATTGTCTCGCTGCTCGGCTACACGGACACCCTGAAGGCCCGGCTGGATCTGGTGGTCGCCCGCCGGAACGAGATGCTGGCGGGGCTGACGGCGACCAAGGCCCGGCTGGAGACCCTGCTGGGCAATCCTCTGGCCAAATTGCTCGACCTCAATCTGCCCAAGCAGAACGAGGCCATCTTCCTCGTGTCGCGCGAGGCCCAGCGCGCCGAGGAGCGCGGCGACGTGGCCCAGGCGGTCGCCAAGTATGGCGAATGGGCGGGGCTGCTGGAAAAGGCGCTGGCCGAGATGGAGCAATTGCGCAAGCAAACCATGGACCTGGCGCAAAGCTGCGCCACCCGTGCCCAGCAGTTCCAGGTTGGCATCGACCGGTTCCGGTCCGCCAACCGGCCGACCATCGAGCAGCTTTCCCGGCGGGTGCTGGAGCTGATCCGGCAGGAGAACTACCGGACGGCGCTGCCGCTTCTCGCCCGTCTCGACGGGCTGGTTCCCGAGCAGCGCTTCACCTTCGACCGGCCGGGCGTGGTCTGCGACAACCGGGAAGGTCTCATGTGGGCCAGCGACGGGAAGGGGGCAGGCTGCCTGGAGGGGCGCCGGGTGAACTGGCACGAGGCGTTCCGCTGGGTCGGGACGCTGGATTTCGCGGGCTACCGGGACTGGCGTCTGCCCACCGAGGACGAGCTGCGCCTGATCGCCCAGCTTGCCGCCGCGGAGCGCAACCGCGCCTTTCCCAACAGCCCGGTCGAGGTGTACTGGACCGGGGTTCCGGATACGGACGTGAACCGGTCGCTGGCCGTGGACATCGGGGCCTCCCGGACGGTGGTGCGCCAGAAGGGCGATTTGCTCAGCGTGCGCGCGGTCCGCTCCCCCAGATAGTTCTTCGGAATCCGGCGGACGGGGCGTGCCGCCGCCAGGGCGCGGGACTGGCCGGTTTATCGGCGGGGCCGGGTTTACGCCGTCCCGGTGGCGTGGTATGTTGGAGGGCCGGGGAGCGGAGGTCCGCCTCCCTGGACTGGTCCGGCGGGGACTGTTGTCCCGACCGGTTGTCCCGGATGTGAGGTCTGGCTGGAATTCCGCATGGATTTGGAACGTTGCATCATCAGTTACCTGTCGGCGAACGAGGCGCATCTCGGCCTGGTGGTCCGTTCCGGCAACGACCGCTTGCAGGTGAAGAGCGAGAACGAGCGCAGTGAGCGGGTGGCCCCGAAATATCTGGTGGCCAATCATGGACCGGTGTCCGGCGACGAGACGGCCGCCATGCGGGCGGTGCGGGGACGGATCGAGAGCGTCCGGGAGGAACTGGACCTCGAACTGCTGTGGGAGACGCTGCTCGAGGCCGGCGAAGCGGCCGAGGCATCCTGCGCGGATCTGGCCCGGGAATACTTCGGCGGCGAGCGGCCCGAGCAGGTCGCCGCCATGGCCTTTGCCCTGCTCGAAGACCCGCTGCATTTCCAGCGGAAGGGGCTTATGTTCCTCCCCCGCAGCCGGGAGCAGGCGGCGGAGATTCTGGAGCTGCGGGCCAAACGGGCGGAAAAGGCGTTGCTCCGCGACGCCGAGGAAGCCTGGCTGGGCGAGGTGCTGAAGCAGACTCCGCCCGCGCCGCTGCCGGTCCC
>LVAZ01000423.1 GCA_001603055.1 Victivallales bacterium Lenti_02 | reverse complement strand
GGTGAAGACCGGGCGGGTGCGAACGGCGCCGCTGCCGCCGGCGGGCGGCCAGGGGGGCCGGGGGGGCAGATCGAAGGGGAAAAGCCCCAGGTAAAACACCAAATCCCGTTCCAGAGGAATCGCCTCGTTGGCCGAGGGAATGTAGAAACCGAACGAGTCGATGCCGTCGCGGCGGGCGGGTTCCTCGGGCAGTTCGAGATCGAGCGCCAGCCATTCCCCGACGGGCAGCGGCTTGCCCGCGTGGGTCAGCGCCACTTCGAGGGCGGCGCGGTTGGTGCCGGGGTTGTCGGGGTCGCAGAGCTTGATGTGCAGCCAGTCGCTGGGCTGTTCGGCGCGAATCCAGAGCCGCTGGGTGCGCGAGGCCGAGAGATCGAGCGGCGGAGCGGGACGGTAGGCGGCGTCGATCCAGTCGTTTTTCTGGTGCCGGTCGAGCCGGAAGCGCACTTCGAGGGTATGGACTCCCTTCGGCTGGCCGGGCGCGGCGACGACGCGGACCGAGCAGCGTCCCGAGGGCGCGTTCTCGCCGCCGAAGGCCAAGGCCCGCTCGCAGGTGAGCAGATCGGGCGGAGCGGCCCAGGCCAGGGCGCAGAGACCGAGACACGACAGGGCGAGCAGACGGTTCATGGCGGCACTCCTTGCAGACCGGGAATGGAATCCTCGGCCTTACTGTACTCCGTCCCGCGCCATTGCCAGCGTTTAGGCCGCTCTGTTCTCGGGGCAATCCCTGCCTTTCGTCATCAGGGAGACGACGATGAGAACGAGGAAACTGAGCGGCATGGAGATCAGCCCCGGCTGGCCGAGGGGAATCAGCGCCGCCTCGCGGCCCAGGCCATATACCTCGAACATGTCCGGACCGAGCAGGATGATACCGAGCGAGCCGACGATGCCGGTGAGGATCGAGGCGACGACGCCCTGCGACGTGGTCCCTTTCCAGAACAGCACCATGATGATCGAGGGGAAGTTGGCCGAGGCCGCCACGGCGAAGGCCCAGCCCACCAGGAAACCGACGTTCATGCCCTTGAGCAGGATGCCCAGGACGATGGCGACCAAACCCACCGTGACCGCAGCCGCCTTGGCCACCAGCACCTTGGCCGCGCCGCTGTGGCTCAGGCCGAACCCGCGTTCCACCAGATCGTTGGCCACCGCGCCAGCCGCCGCCACAATCAGCCCGGCCACGGTGCCGAGGACGGTGGCGAAGGCGACGGAACTGACGGCAGCGAAAATGATTTCACCGAAACTGCGCGCCAGCAAAGGCGCGGCCATGTTCGAGTTTCCCGGGTTGAGGACGCCGTTGACTATGGCCCCCAGGCCCAGATAGAGGGTGAGGATGTAGAAGGTGCCTATGGCCCCGATGGCCACAATGGTGGAGCGGCGGGCGGCGGTGGAACTCGGCACCGTGTAGTAGCGGATCAGAACATGAGGCAGGGCCGAGGTGCCGAAAAAGAGCGCCAGCATCAGGGAGATGAAATCCAGCCGGGGCCAGGGGCTTGCCGCTCTCAGTTTGAAATGCCCGCCGGGCCGCATCAGCTCGTTGCCCGCAACCGTCGTCTGGTGATAGAGCCGTACCGTCCGGTCGCCGTCTTGAATGACCGTGGTGCGGGGCAGTTCCACCCGGGTGGCCGGATCGGCGAAGACCGAAGCCAGCCGGAGAGGGCCGATGGCCTGGTTGACGGGAGTGCCCTCGGGCAATTCCGCGACACGCCCCATGGCGAGCAGTTCGTCGCCGCTCGATCCCAGATGCTGCGCCTCGCGCAGGACAGGCGCGCCGTCGCCGCCGACCGCCTCATACCACCAGCTTTCGAGCCGGACGAAGGGGACCCCATCGCGGACCAGGCACTCCACCCCGCCAACATTCCGCCCCGCTGTTCCCCCCTCGGCCAGCAACTGCGCGATCCGCCCCTTCTTGTCCTCCAGACGCTGGGTGGTGCCCCGCTGCGGGAAGCTGTAGACCCCTTCGGCCACAGGTTCGAGCCTTTCGAGCCGGGAGAACAGAACCCACTCCTTATCCCCCGCGTCGGGGCGCACCGTGCGTTCGTAGTGGTAGCCGGCGGTTTCGGCCGCCCGCGCCAGGTCGCCGTCGGGAATCTGGAGGACGGCGAGAGGGTGGGCTGTCACGGCCGCGCCGCGCGTGTTGCGGACGGGCGGCTCCGTGTCGAGCCCGCGCCAGCACATGGCCACCACCAGGATGAAGCAGAACATGATGAGCAAACCCGCCTTGAGAAACTGCACATAGGTGGTGGACGTCATGCCCGCCGTGGCCACGATGGCGATGACGATGCCGCCGACCATGACGACCCCCCAATGGTAGGGGATGCCGGTCAGCGGCTCCATCAGCACACCCGCCCCCACCATCTGCGGAATCAGATAGCAAAGCGAGATCATCAGCGTGCTCAAACCGGCGGCCAGATGGATGCCCCGGTTGTCGAATTTCGCCGCCAGCGCGTCCGCCAGGGTGTACTTGCCGAGGCGGCGCAGGGGCTCGGCCACCACGAACAGCGCCACCACCCAGCCGGCCAGAAAACCGATCGAGTACAGGTACCCGTCGAAACCGGTGAAGGCGATCATCCCGCAGATACCCAGGAAGGACGCCGCCGACAGATAGCCCCCGGTCAGGGCGATGCCGTTGATGAACCAGTGGACGTTGCCGCCCGCCACAAAGTACCCGGAGGCCGACTTGGCCTTGCTGCCGAGATAGAAGGAGAGCCCCAGGAGAACCGAGACGAAAACGAGAAAAATCGCGATGGCCATGTGGTGTCCTTCGTCCGGAATTTAGGAGCGGGGCTCCGCCGTGTTGTTGGTGGACCTCTCCCGCCGACCGCAGGCATAGTTGTAGACCAGCCCCAGCACGAAGGCCAACAGGATCAGGCCGAACCCCCAGAACGTGCCGAGGTTCAAGCCGAAGGGCATGCGCGTGTCCATCAGGGTCACGTCGTACACCGCCGTCGCGACAAAACCCGCATACGCCACGGCGTAGGCGACGCAGAGAACCAGCCCGAGACGGGTCTTGTACTTGATCGCATAGTCCGTATCGGACGCGTGGACGGAAGAGGATTGCGCCATTTTCTGCCAATTCCTTGCTTGCAGGGAACACAACTCCATGGCGAAAAGACACTTGAAGAAACATGCCGCGCCGGCCGGGAGGTTCCGGAAAAAGAGAGGTAGTATCGCCCCGGAAAAGTCAGGGTCAACTTCCGGGCAGAAAACCACCAGCGAAAAGATAGCAGGAAACCGGTCTCCGGTACCGGAGGGCCAACCGCAGGGCAGCTTATCCAGCCAGACGATTTCTCAGAAATCAAGCTCCGGCCGCTTGTAATATCAATATTACCGACAATAGTATCATCATTGTTGATATTTATGCGGGATGAATCCATGATTCAGTCTCTGGAACGGGCGTTCTCGATTCTCCGGCTGCTCGACGGCCATGAACCGGCGTCGGAGGGGCTGGGCGCGCAGGAGGTGGCGAACCGGACGGGGCTCAAGTTCCCGACGGCGCACAACTTCCTGAAGTCGCTGGTCGAGCTGGGCTATGTGGAGCGGGTTCCGGAAAACGGCCGCTACCGGGTTTCGGCCAAGCTGGGCAGGCTGGGCAACCGGCAGGACCGGCTGAAAACCCTGGAGAGTGTGGCCTCGGCGGCAATCCAGCGTCTGGCCGAGCGTTTCCACGAGACGGTGAGCCTGTCCCTGGAAATGGATTTCCGGCGGCGGAGTCTGATTCTGGCCGAGAGCACGCAGGAGCTGCGGGTGGTGCAGGGCAAGGGGGACGATGTCTTCTACCCGTATCCGGTGGGCCGGGTCCACCTCAGCCGCAT
>LVAZ01000422.1 GCA_001603055.1 Victivallales bacterium Lenti_02 | reverse complement strand
GTGCCGCCCTGTTCGCCGAGGTCTATCCCGCCCTCAAGGGTTCGCTCCTCGCCTGGGGCAGTTTCGGCAAAGTCACCCTCCCCGGCATCCTCGGCGTCTCCCCCTGGCTGGTCATCCCCGTCCTCATCGCCGGCTACCTCGGCTTCTTCGTCTTCCTGGAAAAGAAGAAACTCTGAAGCACATTTCCCACATCTGTGTTTCATGTTTCGGCGATTCTAGGTTATGATGGCCTGCAAGCGGCACATTGAGGAGAGCATGATGGATATCCATTTTCTTGGCACCGGCGCGGCGGACTGGTCACCGGTTCCCCCCAGGCCCCACTATGGGCCGGGGGAATGGCGGGGGTTCGCCACTACCCTGCTGGCGGGTTGCGTGCTGGTCGATTGCGGCCCCAACGCCCCGGCGGCCGTCGCGCGGTTCGGGGTCGATCCGGCCACCATCACCGATCTGCTCATCACCCACGGACACGGCGACCATTACCAGCCGGAATCCGTCGCGGCGCTCGCCGCCCACGGCGGGTTGCAGGTCCATGCCGATCCGGTTCTGCTGCCGGAGCTGAACGCCATTCCCGGCGTGCAGGCCAGTGCCTTGACCATCGGCGAAGCGGTCCAGGTCGGTCCTCTGCATGTTCTCCCGGTAGCGGCCAATCACCGGCTCGACCGGCCCGGCGAACGGGCCTACCACTTTCTCGTCTCCCAGGGCGAAACCACCCTGTTCTACGCCCTCGACGGGGCCTGGCTCACCCCCGAAACCTGGAGCGCCATCCGCCGCCGCACCTTCGCGGGGGTGATCTGGGACGCCACCAGCGGCGACACCGAAGGGGACTGGCGCATCTGCGAGCACAACAGCATCGCCATGGTCCGTCTGCTCCGCGCCACCTTCGTCCGCCAGGGCCTGCTCGCCGCCGCCGCCCCGGTCTGGCTCACCCATCTCGCCCGCACCCTCTGCTCCCCCCATGCCGAACTCGCGCCCGCCGTCGCCGCCGAGGGCCTCACCCTCGCCTACGACGGCCTCCGCGCCGTCTGTTCCTAGGCCAGCCTACCGTTCGTTTTCGACCGCAAGGGACATGGAATACAAGACGGCGGGCAGGCCCCGGACGTCGAAGGTCACGGTTCTGGCATTCGCACCATAGGGAGTGACACGGGCCACCAGCTTCGACTCCCGGCAGAGCGCCTCAAGGAATGGTCGGGGGTCGCCCGGAAAGAACGCCGCCTTGAAATCGGTCGAGGTTAACCAGTCCGCATCGAAAGGAGCCGCCCTGCCAAGCCTGAGGGTCAGCCTGACCCGCTCGGCCGGCAGCGTCTCCCCATAGGTGATGTACACTTCCAGCTTTCCCTCTCCGTGGCGCACATTCAAAGCCGGCCAATAGCCCTCGGCACCATCATCAACCCGTTCCTCGGAATAGAGGTAGGCGAAATACGTATTCCTGTCGTCCATGGGTGACCGTCTCGAAGTGGTCTTCCACTTCCCCTTGCCGGGCAGAACGTTGTTCATCTCGATGCCGAAAGGCCCGGCAGGCTTGGCTGGGGCCTGCCGGACGGGGACCGGGACGGCAGGCGGTTGCTGAACAGGCGGGGGAACCTCCCGAACCAATCCTACCGGCTGGGAATTCTCTTCTTGTTCCGGCACCTGCAGCTTCCCCTCGGCGCTCTCCCTGGCCACTTGGTCGAATGCCGCCAGGCGTTCGAGATCATCCGCGATTTTGCCGCAACGGAGCAAGGCCTCCCGCAAATCCTGCCCGTGGACGAGGAGGGAAAGGCCGAACAGCAGAACAATCATGCGCGCCATGCTACCGGTCTCCTCGCTTGCTGGCTTCCTCCATCGTGCGGACCCCAGCGGCCAAGCCGCGAATATCGAAGGTCAGATCGACGGGGGGCTTCCCTTCGGGCATGATGCGCACGTAGAGAATCCGGGCCTGCATCATGGCCATGACATCCCGCCGCGCGTCCCGCGCCAACCGCACCACATCGTTGTTTCCGCTGATGCTCCATTTCCCGACGACGGGCTGGCGCTGGTCCAGGCGCGTGGCCACCAGAACCGTCTCGCCTGCGAGAACCACTCCGGGCAGGATGTGGATACCGTACTCATCATCTTCCAGAACAATCCTCATATACGGGGAGTCGCCAGTCTGGCCGGGAAAGGGTTCGGGAAACAGGGTAATAAAGTAGAGGGTGTAGTAGTACTCGCCCTCCTTGTTTTTCAGGGAGTCGATCTCGTACCGCCACTTCCCCATGCCTTGAACCTCCTCTTCACGAGGAGCTTCCACCGCCGTCTTCCCCAACTGGACCACCAGGGCATCGTAGGCGGCCAGCCGCTTGTGCGGATCGTCAATGACCGCACAACGGGCCAACTCCTCCGCCACATCGCCGCCCTGGGTCCGCAAGACAAAACACACCAGTCCAAATACAAGATGTCGGTAGTTCATGGTTCTCTCTGGCTAGGCATCATCCCATTGACGTTTCGCCGACCAAGCTATGGAGTAGAAATAGCCAATGGTCACCGGTCTGTCAACCCACAGCCGGGCGATTTTTCACCATCCTCCGACAATTTCCGTCGAGTCAGTTTCCGCTGAACTCGCCTTCTCTCAGTTTGATGAACGTCGTTCCTCGCCAGGTGGTGATCCAAAGTCCGCCGGGGCGGCGGCGAAGATAGGGGAAAGCTCTGGTGCCGCCCGATGTTCTGTTGCCTGCAATCTGGCTCGGACTGGCTGGACCGACGGACACGGAACGACATGCCGCTCATCCGGGGAAGAGCTCGAATACCACGACCGGCTTCTGCAACCCTCCAGGCCCGGCGGGAGCGGCTGGCGCTGCCGCCGGGCGGAGAGTTGGAATCAATCAATCCGCTTCCTTGATGCGGCCCATGTTGTCCAACTGGGTGCGCTGGTCGTTGTAGACCGCGCCGGGCGGGTCCATCGGGGCCTTTTCCCAGTCCACGGTCCAGACCGGGCGGCGGCGGAACTTCTGGTGGAACTTGTTGGTGAGCACGCCGCGGCTTTCCAGGGAGACCATGCAGGCGCGGGTGCAGCCACGCGCGCCGCACACGGCCTGGCCGGTGTTGTAGAGGTTGCTGGGCTTTTTGCTGAAGGGCGTCCAGGAGGACTGGGTGACATTCTTGCCGTACATCGGCGGGGTGTACTGCTTCTCGGGGGGCAGTTCCTCCTTGGTGGCCAGACCGCCGCGGAAGGCGATGTCGCAGGCCGCGCAGTCGATTTCGCCCCACTCGACATCATGGCCGGCCAGGTTGACCTTGACCGTCTTGGTGCGGTTGATCGCCCCGGCGGGACAGTCGCGCACACAGGCCATGCACTGGTTGCAGAGCTGGGGGCGACCGCTGTCGGGATAGAGCGGGTCGGGCTCCAGTTCGAGGTCGGTGATGATGACGCCGAAACGGTTGCGGGGGCCGAACTCGGGAGTCAGCAGCATCTTGCTGTAGCCGATTTCGCCGAGGCCGCAGAGGAAGCCGGCGATGCGCAGGTGGATCATCACGTCCGGAGCCGCCTGACCCTCGCGGACGGGGCGGCTGTAGCCGCGCCGCAGATAGCCGTCGCCGTCGATGGCCCGCCAGTCGCTCTGGTGCCCCATCGGTACCGCCTCGTAGCCCTCGTCCTCGATGGCCTTCGAGAGGTTGATGACGGTCATCGGCATGTACAGATAGGTGATGCCGCCGTAGCCCATGGCGGAATAGTTGCTGAAGTAGGTCCCCTCCTCGATGCCGCGCATGCTCCCGCGCATCACCCGGAAGGCCATTCCGATCACGCTCTTCGCCTCCGGCATGATCTGCCGGGGGTCCATCTGGATCGGCGCGCCGTTCCAGCGCTCGATGTTCCCGATCCCCACCGCGTCGGCGCCCATGCTCCGCGCCATCGCCTTCACTTGTTCCGATGTCAGCATCGACTTGCCTCCGTTTGCCTGCACTCAAACAACCGCAGATTCCATATTGACGAATCTTTTATTCTGCATTGATGAACAAAAGAGCGGTCGGCAAGGAATTTGCCACCAAATCCCATGAAGTCAAGCGGTTCGGCGGGAGAAAGGAACACCCTTCCGGGCGGGAAAGAAAACGCCGGGGGAGTTCCCCCGGCGTTGTTCCGGCATCGTCGCGGCCGTGCCGCCTAGTGTATCGTCCGATTATTTCATTGTTTTATCCAAGAGCCTTGCGATCGGCTCCAGCTT
>LVAZ01000421.1 GCA_001603055.1 Victivallales bacterium Lenti_02 | reverse complement strand
ACCTGGGGCTTTTCCCCTTCGATCTGCCCCCCCGGCCCCCCTGGCCGCCCGCCGGCGGCAGCGGCGCCGTTCGCACCCGCCCGGTCTTCACCGGTCCCTTCCGGGCCAACGGCCCCTGGATTCTGGTCAAGGACGAGAACAACCAGACCGGCCGGGCGGCCAAAATCGAGGACGGGGCCATCGTCTTCGACGCGGACGCCACCGGCTGGAACGAGTATCTCTGGAGCGATCCGGCCAAGCTGGCTCTGAAGCCACTCGCCACCTACCGCCTCGAATACGACTACGAGATTCTGCGCGGGGCGGGAGGCGCGCCCGAAGCCTGTTTCTACAGCCTGGTCCGGGCCAAGGGCACCATCCGCGAGGACGTGGGCTGGGCCCGCTGGTCGCCGCCCACCGGCTCGCGCGGCACCCGCATCCTCACCTTCACCACCCACGACATGCCCGACTACTTCCTCAATTTCGGCATCCGCCACCACGGCAAAATCCGCATCTCCAACCTCTCGATCCATGAAGTTCTGCCCCTGGAAGGAGGTGCCCAATGAGCCGCCCGATTCTACTCGCCCTCCTCGCCGCGCTCCTTGTCGAAGCCGCCCCGCCGGTCGATACCGCCGTCTACCGCACCGGTGCCTGGTTCGCCCCCACCAATGAGGCGCAGCGGGCGATGTATCTCAAGGGCGGCTTCAACATGGTCCAGTACACCAGCCAGGTCCGCGACTGGGCCGCCGAGCAGGACATGGTCTTCATCGGCGGGGTCAGTTCCTGGGGCCTGCCTCGGGACGTGGCCCGTCCCTTCGAGGCCAGCGACGGTAGCCAGTCCATGTCCGTCGGACTCTTCACCCACATCAACTTCAACGCTCCCAGCGTGGTGGAATGGTGGGATACTCGGGTGCCTGAGCAGGTCCGGGGCATGCCCCACGCCGAGCGCATCGCCTACTGGAAGGTCCACAACGAGTTCGGCTACCACGCCAGCAAAATCTACGACTACAGCCCCGGCAGCATCGCCAAGTACCGTGCCTGGCTCGAACGGCGCTATGCCGGGATTGCCGACCTCAATGCCAAATGGGGCGCGAATCACGCCGCCTTCGCCGCCATCGAGCCGCCCCGCACTGCCGAGCAGATGCAGGCCGAAACCGCCAACTGGCTCGAATGGCGGCGCTTCACCTGCTGGAAGTTCGCCGACTACTTCAAAACCACCGGCGACCTCATCCGCCAGGTCGTTCCCGGCGCCCAAGTCTCGGACAATTTCTACACCACCTCGCCCATGCAGGGCTGGGACAATTTCGAGCTGGCCCGGCAGACCGACTATCTGGCCTACGACATCTACGACATCAGCCGCTGGCAGGGGCTGCTCGACAAGCTCGACCACGCCCGCACGGCGGCGGCCGCCTACGACATCCCCTTCATGATTATGGAATACCACGCGGGGCCGAACCATTTCGTCCCCGAGGTCACCCGGCGCGATCTGCTGATCGAGACCAACGTGGCCCTGGCCCGCGAGTGCCGCGCCATCCAGTGGTTCCGCTGGATTCCCGGCGGGGACGGCCGCGAGCAGGGCATCCACGGCATGATGGACTCCGCCGGTCAGCCCACCGAGCGTTTCACCGCCGCCGCCGAGACCAGCGCCTTCACCCAGCGCCTCGCCCCGCTCCTCCTCCAGTCCCGCACCCTCGAACCCGTCGCCGTCCTCACCAGTTGCGACACCGCCTATCTGGCCGTGGCCAACCGGGGCAATTCCTGGGGTGCCCGCAGCCGCTGGGACCGTCTGAACCGCATGTTGAACGCCGCCCGCATTCCCTTCACCGAAATCGACCCCGTCTGGCTGGCGGAACGCGACCCGAGCCCCTTCCGGGCCATTCTGGTCGGCAATCTCCCGGTGCTCTCCGACGAAGCCCTCGCCAAGCTGCGCGCCTATGCCAGCCAGGGCGGCACCGTTGTCTTCCATCCCGACTCGGCCAGTCTTGACGGTTACGGCCAGCCGCGCGGCGAATCCGCCTATCTGGCGGAAACCGAGACGGTCGGTCCCTGGGCCGTGCGCCGCCGCCGCGACGGGCAGGGGCCGGTTGTCGTCGAGCCCATCGGGAAGGGCCGTTTCGTCCATTGCGCCTGGGAGCTTCCCGCCAAGTTCGAGCCGGGCGACGCGGGACCGGAGGAGTATGCCGCGCTGCTCGCCGAACAGGCCGGAGTGCGCGGCTTCCTGCACGACGACCAGCCCGCGCCCGACCCGGTGGTGGACCTGCGCCTGCTCCAGGCCGGCCCCTGCCGTCTGCTCTTCGCCACCGATCTGGAAAAGGGCGGCAGCGAGCGCACCGTCCGGGTCGCCCTCCGCGATCTCGCTCCGACCACGCCGGTCTTCGCCCTCAGCCTGCGCAGCGCCGCCGTGAAGAAGCTCGCCCTCCAGGACGGTGCCTTGGCGCTCGATCTCGCGCCCGACGCCATGGCCCTCATTGCCGACCGGCCCTGGCAGCCCCTGGTGGGACTGGACGCCCCGAAAACCCTCCACCCGGGGGGTCGGTTCACGGCCAAGGTCACCGTCGACAATCTCGATGCCGTCCCGGTCTCGGGCGAGGTGAAACTTGCGGTCCCCGCCGGCTGGCAGGCCGCCTGCCCCCTTCCCGGTTTCGCGGACTTGGCCCCCGGCGCGCGGGCGCAGGCGGTTTTCACCGTCACCGTTCCCGCCGACGCCGCCATCGATCATTTCGGGATCGAGAACCCTCTCGTCGCCAGCGCCGAATTCACCGCCGGGCGCTCCGGCATCCTCGCCGTCCGCCATCTGCCCTTCCTGCTGCCCCCGCTCGATGTGCGGGTGAGCTATCTGGGCCGCGAGCTGAACCCCTGGCAGGAGATGCAGCCCACCATCCTGCGCTGGGGCTGGGACCAGGAAGTGGTGACGCCTCCCGCGCCGCCCGTTTCCTGCCGGGCCGACGTCCCCGTATCCCTGCGGGTCCGGCTCGCCCCCCGCCTGCTCGGGCAGCGTCTCGAACTCACGGTCACCGGCCCCGGCCAGCCCCGCGTCCAACCCGCTTCCCTCACCCTGGACAAAGCGGACATGGCCGCCGAAATCACTCTTTTCCTGCCGGAACCGGGCGAGTATGAACTGGTTGCCCAATGCGCCGGGGAACGGGCGGTGGTGCCGCTGACCGCCGGGGTCCACACCCATACCGTCGCCGCCGCCGCCCAGATTTGGCAACCCAAACTGCCCGCCGGCTGGACCCCCGTGGCCCGGCTTGGCGTCGGCACGCGGGATGCCGCCGCCTGCGGCGATGTGGTGTCCGTTCCCGTGCCTGCGGTCGAGGGGAATCTGGCGGTTTTCGATGCGGCCGGGAAAGCGGTCGCGGCGGGGGTCGGCTCCGGCCATGTCACCCTGGCGGCGGACGTGCCCCGCGACGGCGTGCAGGTGTATGCGTTGGCCAGCGGTCCCAAAGAGTTGATCGCGGCCCCGCGCGTGCGCCTGGAACGCTTCGACGACGGGGCCCTGGTCGTTTCCGGCGACCACTACCGCATCTGTTTCGATCCCGCCCTCGGCATCGTGCGCTGGCTGGAACTCGACGGCCAGCGGGTCGCCCCCCACCGGACCGGTCTGGTGGTGACGACCGGCGACGGCATCGAGCAGGCCCCCGACGCCACCTCGCGGGTGGATTCCCTCGCCATCTCCGCCTCGCCCGTCGCGGCGGACATCGAGTTCAGCGCCCTCCGCTACGGTCTGCGGGTCAGCCAGAAATGGCGGCTTGAAGCCGCTCGGATCGGGGTCGAGCTGCGGGTGGTCAACGACACCCGCCAGCCCCTGGCCGTCGGCGAGCTGCGCTACGAATTCGGTTTCTCCCCCGAGGCCCTGCCCAACTGGCGGCAAGCCCTCGGCGGCGAACGCTTCGAGGAGGGAGTTCTCCCCTCCGGATTCGGAGCCATGCGCGGTGCCCCCCTGGCGGATTTTCTGGCCGAATCCGGCGCGGGCATCGCCGTTCGTCCCGGCCGTTGCGCCATGATTACCAAATGGCAGACCGGCCCCGTCGGCATCCGCCACAGCGCCATGCGCACCGATCTCGGACTCCTCTCCGGTCTGAGCATGGACCCCGGCGACACGGTCCTCGCCGAATTCGAAATTCTGCCCCATCGCGGGCCGCTCCAGCAGCCCGTGCCCCCCGTCCTCGTCGTCGCCGCCGATCAACCGTAGGAAACGACCATGAAACTCCGGCATCTGCTTCCCGCCTTCCTTGTCGCTTTTGGCCTCGGGGCCGCCCCGATTCTGCTCGATGAGTGCGCCACGGTCAAGGACTGGACCGGGGCCCGTCCACCGACGGCGGTGGTGGCGGTCGATTCCCCGTTTCCCGGGCAGCAGGCGGTGCAGGTGACCATGCCCGGCATGGTCACCCGCCAACTCACCCGAACCCAGGTGCCCGGCAGCGCCGCCTGGGACGGCTACGCGGGCGTATCCTTCTGGGTGAAGGGCGACGGCAGCGACCAGTACGGCTGTCTCGCCCTGGTCGGTCCCTATCCCTTTGTGACCTATTTCCCCCTGGCCAACCAGGAATGGCACCAGCTTGTGGTTCCGTGGCATGACTTCGTGCCCGAGAACCAGGTCGATCCCATCGGCAGCTACGGAGGCATGCCGCCCAGCGGCATCCAGGCCATCCGCCTCGGTTCCCGCTGGACCATCGGCCACAACAACGGCCCCATTCCCGAGCACCGCTACGCCGTCTCCCGGATCGAGCTGGTCGAGGAACTGCCCGCGCCGCCCCCCGTGCCGGCCGCGCGGCCCTTCGGCGAGGTTCTCGCTCTGCTCAAGGCCAAGCAGCCCGTCCGCATCCAGTGCATGGGCGACTCGATCACTGCCGGGACCGGACTCGCCGACCGCGACCGGGAACGCTACGCCACCCAGACCCAGGACCTCCTCCGCCGCTGGCTCGGCTACGAGGACATTCTCTGCTACAGCCATGCCGTCGGCGGCGCGAAACTGACCGATGCCCGCGCCTGGATTCCCCGCGACTTCGCCGGAACCACCCCCGATCTGGTCACCGTCTGGTACGGCTACAACGACAAGAGCAATGCCTTTACCCGCGAGTCCTACGCGAAGTCCCTGAACGACTACCTCGACCGGGTGCAGCGGGTCACTGGCGGCCGCGCGGCCATCCTGCTCTTCGCCACCGGCCCCGGTTGCGGCCCCCGCTTCACCATGCTCGACGACTACGCCGAGACGGTCCGCGAAACCGCCCGCCAGCGGGGCTTGCCCTGTTTCGACATCCACGCCATTCTCAAGGCCATCGGCCGCGAGGAGCTGAACGAATTCTTCGGCGATCTGGCCCATCCCAACGCCCGCGGGCACGAACTGATCGCTGACCATCTGGCGACCTTCCTGGTCGAGGCCGCCGGCATTGATCTGCCCAAACCCGTTCCCGCGCCCCGGCCCGTTGCCGGACCGGCCCAAGCCTGGGACTTCAAGGACGGCGCCAAGGACTGGAATCTGGATTGCGACGAGGTGACCTGCACGGCG
>LVAZ01000420.1 GCA_001603055.1 Victivallales bacterium Lenti_02 | reverse complement strand
CCCCCGTTCCCCCAGCCTCCCCCCCTGGCCTACAACACCTGGTTCGAGAGCTTCGCCGAACTCGACGTGCCCAACCTGCACCGCCAGGTCGCCGCCGCCGCCGAGGTGGGCTGCGAGGTCTTCGTGGTGGACGCGGGCTGGTACGGCGCGGGCGAAGGCTGGGCCTGCCAGGGCGACTGGCGCGAAAAAACCGACCGCGCCTTCCACGGCCGCATGACCGATTTCGCCGACCATGTCCGCGCCGCCGGACTCGGCTTCGGGCTCTGGATGGAATCCGAAGCCGTCCATCCCAACACCCCCCTCGGCCAGAAACCGCCCCCCTGGCTCCGCCGCGGCCCCTCCGGCATGCTGTGGCCCGACCTCGTCCAGCCCGAGGCCCGCGCCTGGGTCCGCGACGAAATCAGCCGTCTTCTCGACACCTACCAGGCCACCTGGCTGAAAATCGACTTCAACCAGCCCATCGGCCCCGACCCGCGCCGCGCGGCCATGCGCGGCTACTACGACGTCTGGTACGAGCTGCTCGACGAACTGCGCGGGCGCTTCCCCCGGACCTTCTTCGAGAACTGCGCCAGCGGCGCCATGCGCCTCGATCTCGAATCCTACCGCCACTTCCACGGCCATTTCCTCTCCGACACCGTCCATCCCGTGGACAATATCCGGCTCGCCCAGGGCACCCTTCTGCGCATCCCCCCCGGCGGCATCTACACCTGGGCGGTGCTTGGTCCCGGCGGTTCCGCCCCCCACTATCCCGCCGCCGCCCGCACCGCCCCGCCCAGCGCCATCACCCCCTGCGACGCCATGTGGCACCGGACCGAAAAGGTCGACGTGGGCTTCGCCATCGCCAGCGCTCTGCCCGGCATGATCGGCCTCTCCGGCAATCTGGCGGACCTGGCCCCGTCCATCCGTCAGGACATGCGCCGCTGGACCAGCCTCTGGAAGGAGCACCGGAACTGGCTCCGCCATGCCCGCGCCCATCTCCTCACCCCCGGCCGTCCCCAGCTCGACAATACCGGCTGGGCCGTCTTCGAGTATGCCGACGACGACCACGCCCTCGTCCTCGCCTTCCGCCTCCGCGACCCCAACCCCCGCTGCCGCCTCCGCCTCCAGTCCCCCGCTCCCGACGCCCGCTACACCCTGCGCCGGCTCGACGGGGAGGCAGGGGAAACCCGCACCGGCCGCGAACTGCTGGCCGACGGTCTGGATTTCCAAATCCCCGCCGTCTTCGGGGTCGCCGGCGCCGTCCTCGAGCGGCAACCCGGCTGAACTCAGTGCCGGGGACCGAAAATCGCGGTGCCGACCCGGACCATCGTCGCCCCCTCGGCAATGGCGATTTCATAGTCGCCGGACATGCCCATCGACAGCTCCGGCAGGTCCATCCCGCAGCGTTCCGCCACCTCGTCCCGCAACCGGCGCAGACCCCCGAAACAGGCCCGCAGAGCCGCCTCGTCCGCCTCGAACTCCGCCATGGTCATGAAACCCCGGCAGGAAAGATTGGCGCAGGCGCGGGCCGCCGCGACGACGGCGGGAACCGCCTCGGGCACCAAGCCCGACTTCGTCGCCTCGCCGGTCATGTTCACCTGCAAGAGCACCCGGGGCCGACGGCCCTCCTCGCCCGCGATCCGGTCCAGACGCTCCAGCAGATCGAGCGAATCGACCGAATGAATCCAGGCGGCGTCCTGGACGGCGGCGCGGGCCTTGTTCTGCTGCAAATGCCCGATCAGATGCCATTCGCAGTCGCCGGGCAGAGCCGCCGCCTTGGCGGCCAGCTCCTGGACCCGGTTCTCGCCGAAAGCCCGCTGGCCGGCGGCCAGGGCCTCGCCCACCGCCGCCGCGTCCACCGTCTTCGACACCGCGACCAGCCGCACCGTTTCCGGCAAACGCCCGGCCGCGCGGGCCGCCGCCGCGATGCGTTCCCGCACGCCCGCCAATCTTTGCTCGATGCTAGGGTTCGACATGCCGCGTTCTCCCCGGTACATTACTTGATTTGGTTGTGGTCGTGCGGCCGGGTGAAACCATAGGTCCGTCATGGCCGACAAACAAATCCGCCGGAACAAACGCTCTTCTGGAAAGACATGAAGGCGAACAACCGTCCAACCCAAGCCGCCGATTGGCTCAAGCGCCGCGATCATGCCGGGCGCACCCATTCCTCCCGGCGGCCCAGCTATCGCGAATTCCAGCGGGACCGCCTGCTGCGCGACTGGCTCGGCGGCATGCTCGCCCCAGACCAGATGGCCGAACTGCGCGGTCCCGTCCACACCACCGGCGAACTGGTCGAGGAAGTCCTCGCCGAACTGGACCAGGCGGGCGCCCTCGCCCTCAACCGACTCACCCGCCAATGGCCCGAGCTGGTCGGCGCCGACATCGCCCGCGCCAGCGTCCCCCTCCGCTGCGAAAAAGGCACCCTCTGGATCGGCATTCCCAACGCCACCTGGCGCTACGTGATCGAAAGCCAATTCCGCAGCCACCTGCTCGACAAACTGAAGAAGGCCACCGACGGGGAGGTGCGGAGCATCCGCCTGGTTCCCGGCGGCAGAGCCTCCTCCCAACCGGGGAACCGACCCGACGCTTGACGGGTCCGATTCTGACCTGCGCAACCCCGCGCGGGCAACCAGACAAACGGAGTTTCCGCATGGCAACCTGGCGCAAAATCCACGCCCTCGTCCTCCCGGCCCTGCTGGCCGCCGCCCTCCTCGCCGCCCGGGATGACGAGACGATCGAGAGCGTCGCCCAGAGAATCCGCGAGACCACCATCGCCATCCCCCCATCCCGGCCCTTCCTCATCGACCTGAGCCGCGAGGTGGCCAACCTGACCCGCACCTACCACTACTCCCGGCGGGGCATAGACCGCGCCATCTCCCAGGAGTGGTTCGACCAATACTTCGACCTCATCGACCGCAACCGCAACTTCCTGCTGCAAACGGACATCGACGACTTCAAATCCGCCCGCGACGTGATCGGCGTCCAGGTCTACCGCCAGGGACGCATCGATTTCGCCTTCGACGTGTACGAGCGGCTCCTCCAGCGCATCAAGCAGTGGGCCGTCTACGCGGCGGACCACATCAACGACGACTTCGACTTCACCGTCGACGAGCATATGCCCATCAATCCGGACAAGCTGCCCCGCGCCCAGACCATGGCGGAACTCGAGGAAGCCTGGCGCAAGCAGCTCAAAAACGCCCTTCTCGTCCTCGAAATCGAGCGCCTGGAACGCGAGGCCAGCCAGGCCGAAAACCCCGTTCCCGAAGGCGGGGAGAACCTCCCCGTCGAGCCCGAGGCGGACCCCCGGCTCGTGGTCCTCAAACGCTACGACCGCTACCTCGCCCGCCGCCTCGAAGTCGAGGCCATCGAGATCGTCGAGATGTTCCTCACCTCCCTGACCCACATCTACGACCCCCACTCGGCCTACATGGCCCCCGCCACCAGCGAGGACTTCAACATCGACATGCGCCTCTCCCTCACCGGCATCGGCGCCCGGCTCACCTCCGACGACGGCTACGTCACCATCACCGAAATCCTCACCGGCGGTCCTGCCGAGCGGGACGGACGCCTCAAGCCCGACGACCGCATCGTCGCCGTGGCCCAGGACGGCGAGCCGCCCGAGGACGTGGTCGACAAACCCCTCAACAAGGTGGTCCAGAAAATCCGCGGCGAGAAGGGCACCAAAGTCTTTCTGACCGTGGTGGACAAGCAGACCGGCGTCCGCACCATCGTCGACATCGTGCGCGACGTGGTCAAGCTCGAGGACCAGGCCGCCAAAAGCGAACTGCGGGAAGTGGACCTGCCCACCGAGACCCCCGCCCGGGCCAAGGTCGCGGTGATTTCCCTCCCCTCCTTCTACCGGGACTTCGGCGGGGCCGCCCAGGGCGGCGATTTCAGCAGCTCGGGCAACGACATCCGCCGCCTGATCGACGAGGCGGGCGGCACCGGCCTCGGCGGCTTGATCCTCGATCTCCGCCGCAACGGCGGCGGCTCCCTCGACGAGGCCATCGCCATCGCCGGCCTGTTCTTCGGCGAGGGGCCGGTGGTCCAGGTGCGCGAAATCGACGACCGCAAGAAGACCCGCTTCGACCAGGACCCCACCGTCGCCTACGAAGGCCCCCTCGTGGTGCTGGTGGACAAAACCAGCGCCTCCGCCTCCGAAATCGTCGCCGCCGCCCTCCAGGACTACCGCCGCGCCGTCATCGTCGGCGACTCCTCCACCCACGGCAAGGGAACCGTCCAGCAGAAAATGGATTTGGACGCCGCCATGCAGCGGAAGCCCGCCTACGCCGGGGAAAAGGCGGGCGCCCTCAAACTGACCCTGGCCAAGTACTACCGCGTGACCGGCGGCTCCACCCAGCTCCGCGGCGTGGTGCCCGACATCATCCTGCCCTCCTACACCGACCACATGGAACTGGGCGAGGCCAACATCCCCCATGCCATGGAATGGGACGAAATCCAGCCCGCCCGCTTCGCCTGCGACGTGGATGTCACCCCCTACCTGCCCGAACTGGCCAAACGCTCCGCCGAACGCCGCGCCGGCCATCCCGAATTCCAACGCCTCGTGGCCGACATCGCCCACTACGCCGAACGCCGCCAGCGCAAGACCGTCCCCCTCAATCTCGAAGCCCGGAAAAAGCTGATCCAGGAAGAGAAGGAATGGGGCCGAAAACTGCGGGAGGCCCGGCAGGCCAGTAAAAACCGCCGAGACCGGAAAACCGGAAAAACCGACGAGGAACAGGAAGAGGACGTGCTCGGGCAGGTGGAGGACCTGATGCTCGAGGAAGCCATCGCCGTCCTCGGCGACCTCATCGCCCTGCAGCGCGACCCCGCCTTCAAAGCTGTGGCCGTCGCCCGCGAAGTCGGCGGCCTGGAAAAAGAACTCCAATAACTCACCCCAAACGACAACAAGGTGACACGATTCGCATCATGAAGAAAAAGGCCAATCCGAATCCCCCCGCCGAAGAGACCACGAACGGAAGCCATACTCCGGCCGCCGAAGAACCCGAGGCGGCACCGGTCGCCGAACCCGGCGAGGAAGCTCCGGACTATCAGGCGCTCTGCGAGGAACTCAAGGACAAGCTCCTCCGACAGCATGCGGAATTCGACAACTACCGCAAGCGGACCCAGCGCGAATTCGCCGCCGTCCGGGAACAGGCCAAAGCCGCGACAGTCGAGGAATTCCTCAGCGTCTACGACCACTTCGGCATGGCCCTCGCCCACGCGGACGAGCAGTCCACTATGCTCCGCCAGGGCATGGACATGATCCTCGCCGAATTCCGGCGCACCTTCGAGAGCCTCGGCGTCGAGGAAATGGCCGTCGAGGGGAGAGCCTTCGACCCCAACCTCCACGAGGCCATCGCCCAGCAGCCGTCCGAGACCGTCGCCGAGGGCCATGTGCTGCGCCAGTGGAAGGCCGGCTTCCGGATCGGCGACAAGCTGCTGCGGCCCGCCGCCGTGATCGTCAGCACCGGGCCAACCCCGAAACCCGCAACCGAGACGAGCGAAAACTAGCAGGTCCAAGAACTTCCCATGGCGAAAGACTACTACGAAATACTCGGCGTGGAACGGGGCGTGAGCCAGGACGACCTCAAAAAGGCGTACCGCAAGCTCGCCATGAAGTACCACCCCGACCGCAACCCCGGCGACAAGGAGGCGGAGGAGCAGTTCAAGAAGGTTTCCGAAGCCTACGAGGTCCTCAGCAACGAGGACAAGCGCAGACTGTACGATCAGGTCGGCCACGACGCCTTCACCCGCAAGGGCGGCGGCAGCCCTTCGGGCGGCCACACGGTGGACCCCTTCGACCTCTTCAGCCAAGTCTTCAGCGGCGGCGGCATCTTCGACGGCTTCTTCGGCGGCGGCACCGCCGGCCGCAGCGGCCCCCGCCCCGGCGCCGACCTCCGCTACGACCTCGAGGTCGATTTCGAGGAGGCCGTCTTCGGCACCGAGAAAAACATCACGATTCCCCAGGCGGTCGCCTGCGACCGCTGCAACGGCTCCGGCTCCGAGCCAGGCACCGGCAAACGCACCTGCGCCCACTGCCGCGGCCAGGGCCAGGTCCGGGTCGCCCAGGGCTTTTTCAGCGTCAGCCAGCCCTGCCCTCACTGCCAGGGCCAGGGCGAGGTGATCGAGAAACCCTGCCGGAAATGCCACGGCGAAGGCCATGTGAGCCAGCGCAAGACCATCCCGATCCGCATCCCCGCCGGCGTCGACACCGGCATGCAGCTCCGGGTCGCGGGCGCGGGCCAGGCCGGGCGCCGGGGCGGCCCGCCGGGCGATCTCCGCGTGGTCATCCATGTGCGCCCCCACGATGTGTTCACGCGCGAGGACGACGACATCTTCTGCGAAATCCCCCTGCCCTTCCACGTGGCCGCCCTCGGCGGCAAAGTCAAAGTGCCCACCATCAACGGCGCCACCGAAATCCGCATTCCGGCCGGCACCCAGAGCGGCGCCCATTTCCGCCTGCGCGAAAAGGGCATACCCTCCCTCCGCGGCTACGGCCGGGGCGACCAGCATGTCCGCGTCACCATCGAGGTCCCCGTCAAGCTCAACAACCTCCAGCGCCAGAAACTCCAGGAATTCGCCGACTCCTGCGACGACTCGACCAACCCCAAGTGGCGCGAGTTCCTGGAAAAGGCCAAGCGGTTCTTCACGTGACCCCGCGCATTCTCCACTGCTGGTTGACGGTGGCGGCCCTGCTGGTGGCAGGCGTCGTCGCCGCCCAGCCTGCCGTCCCTGCCGAAGGCCACGAAACCGAGGCCGAAACCATGGCCCGCTGCCTGGCGGAGCTGGCCTCGCCCGACGTGCAGGCCAGACGCCGGGCGATCCTGGTGATCGGGAAATACGAGAACCCCGCCGCCGAGGCCGCCCTCCTGCTCTCGCTGCGCGACGAGGACGCCATGGTGCGGCGTTCGGCCCTGGTCTCCTTCTCCGAACGCCGGGGCATGCCGCAGCATGCCGGGCCGGACATCCTCGCCCTGCTCGCCGATCCCGACGTCCACATCCGCCGCATCGCCTCCTCCATGCTGCCGGAAGTGCTCCTGGGAACACGCCTCGCGCGGCCCCCCCAGGGCGTCGTGGTCGCCGGGCGCCCCCCCGTGGTCGCGGTCCCCCAGGCCAACCCGGTCCTGGAGCAGCTCAACCGCGCCCTCGACGATCCCGACCCCATCGTGGTGA
Organism: Victivallales bacterium Lenti_02; assembly: GCA_001603055.1. GTDB lineage: Bacteria > Verrucomicrobiota > Lentisphaeria > Oligosphaerales > Lenti-02 > Lenti-02. The sequence continues at coordinate 540 of LVAZ01000420.1, read as the reverse complement.
AAAACGTCCTCGCCGCCGCCGCCGCCGCCCCGGGGGAACTGGACCCCGACAAGGTGCGCAACTGCCTCGCCAACCCCGACCGCGAAGTCCGGGTCATGGCCTTGCAGAGCATCCGCGAACTCCCGGTCCGCAAGGAGCAGGAGCTGGCCGACCGGCTCGCCCCCCTGACCGGGGACAGGGACGACATCGTGCGCCGGGAACTGGCCGCCACCCTCGCCCGCTGCGGCGCGGCCGGCCTCCCCGGCCTCCGCCTTCTGGCCGAAGACCCCGTCCCCGCCGTGCGGCTCGAAGCCGGCCGCCAGCTTGCCCTCATGCAGGACGAGAGCGCGCCGACCGTCCTCGCCCGCCTCCTGACCGATCCGGCAGTCGATCCCGACGCCCGCGCCCAGCTCGTCAACCAGCTCGTCATCCTCGAACTGCCGTTGGGCGACCTGCTCCGCCAACTGGCCGCCGAAGGCCCCGCAGTGCTCCGGGCCGCCGCCGTCCGCGCCCTCGGCAACCCCCGCCTCCCCGGCCAGCCCCCCCCGCCCGCCTTCTTTC
>LVAZ01000419.1 GCA_001603055.1 Victivallales bacterium Lenti_02 | reverse complement strand
CGACCATGCTCACGGCCACACGCATGAACATGGCCATGAGCATACCCACGCCCATGAGCACGACCATGAGCATGAGCATGAGCATGAGCATGAGCATGAGCATGAGCATGAGCATGAGCATGAGGAAACCGCGCCCGCGCACGAGCACCGGGGGCTGAAGGAAATCCTAGAAATCATCGCCCGCAGCGAGGCCCCCGCCCGCGCCAAGCAGCGGGCCGAGGCCATCTTCCGGCGGCTGGCCGAGGCCGAAGCCGCCGTCCACGGCGTGGCCGTCGAGGAGGTCCATTTCCACGAAGTGGGCGCGGTGGACGCCATCGTCGATATCTTCGGCATCTGCATCGCCCTCGAACAGCTTGGCATCGAGCGCGTCTATTGCAGCGAGTTCAAGGTGGGGCACGGTACCATCCGCTGCGCCCACGGCGTCATCCCCGTGCCCGCTCCGGCCACCGCGAAGCTGCTCGAAGGCTTCCCCGTCGAACGCCTCGATATCCGTTCCGAGCTGACCACCCCCACCGGTGCCGCCGTGCTCACCACGCTCACGAGCGGCGACTGGCGGGGCCTGCCCCTGCGGATACTCAAGACCGGCGCGGGGCACGGGCGGCGCGAGTTCCCCCAGCGGCCCAACATGATCCGCGCCTTCCTGGTCGAGATCGCCGAAGCCAGGATGGTCGCGGACACGGTCGCGGTGATCGAGAGCGATCTGGACGACGAGTCCCCCGAAATCCTCGGGGCCCTGCTCGAATCCCTGCTGGCCGCCGGGGCGCTCGACGCCTCCTATCAGGCGGTGCAGATGAAGAAAAACCGTCCCGGCGCGCGTCTCACCGTGCTCTGTCCCCCCGAGCGTACCGCTGCCCTGTCCGAGCGGATTCTCACCCAGACCAGCACCATCGGCGTGCGCGTCACCGAGGCCCGCCGCCAGACGCTGCCCCGTTCCGAACAGAGCGTCGAAACCCCGTGGGGCACGGTGCGCTGCAAGCGGATCGAGCGTCCCGACGGTCCCGATCTCGTCCCCGAATTCGAATCCTGCCGCGCCCTGGCGGAAGCGGCCCGGGTGCCTCTGCGCCGGGTGATGGCCGCCGCCCGCGCGGCGGGTCTGGAGGCAAGCCAAGCATGAACACCTTCGGCCGCATTCTCCGCATCAGTCTCTTCGGCGAATCCCACGGCGGCGCGGTGGGCTGCACCCTCGACGGCGTGCCCCCCGGCATTCCCCTGTCCGAGGCGGACCTTCTGCCCGACCTGCAGCGGCGCAAAAGCGGCAAGGTCGGCACCACCCCCCGGCAGGAGCCCGACCAGCCCCGCATCGTGACCGGCGTCTTCCAGGGCCATTCAACCGGCGCGCCCCTCACCATTCTCTTCGAGAACACCAATACCCGCAGCCGCGACTACCGCCAGTTCGTGGATTCCCCCCGGCCCGGCCATGCGGACTTCGTCGCCCAGCAAAAGTACGGCGGTTTCCAGGACTACACCGGCGGCGGGCATTTCTCCGGCCGGGTCACCCTCGGCGTGGTCGCGGCGGGTGCCATCGCCAAGAAAATCATCGCCCCTGCCGCCATCTCCTCCGAGGTGCTGGAAATCGGCGGGCAGCAGGACTACGAGGCAGTTCTCGCGGCGGCGGTCGAGGCTCACGACTCCCTCGGCGGCATCATCCAACTCCGCGTCGACGGCCTGCCCGTCGGTCTCGGGGAACCGTTTTTCGACGCGGTCGAGGCGCGCCTGGCCCATGCGGTTTTCGCCGTTCCCGCCACCCGCGGCATCGAGTTCGGCACCGGCTTCCCCGCCGCCCGCATGAAGGGCAGCGAGCACAACGACCCCATCATCGACGAGCGGGGCACCACCGCCACCAACCACGCGGGCGGCATCAACGGCGGCATCACCAACGGCAACCCGGTCGTTTTCCGCGTCGCCGTCAAGCCCACCTCGAGCATCGGCCGCCCCCAGCGGACCATGAATTTCGCCAAGGGCGCTGTCGAGGAGATGCTGATCGAGGGCCGTCACGACTCCTGCATTGCCCTGCGCATCCCCCCCGTCCTCGAAGCCGTCACCGCCCTGGTCCTCGCCGACTTCAAGCTCGTGGCCCAGGCCACCGCCCCTGCGCCTCAGGGGTCGTAGCGCACGATCTCGTAGAGCAGGCGGGTGCCGGCCGGGGTGATGGTCCGGGCCGTGAAGGCGAGGGATTTCCCGTCCCATTCGCCGGGCCACTCCCCCCGCCGGGAGCCATCGAGGGCCAGCTCGTACACCTGGCCGGGCCGGGAATCGGCGAAATCGAGACGGAGACTGGCGGTGCCGCGCCGGACCAGATGGGGCAGCCCGCCCCAGGCGGTCAGCACGGTGTGCCCCGGATCGCGGAAGGTGACGCCCGTGTTCTGCACGTCGGTGAGATGGAAGACCAGCAGCCGCCGGGATTCCGCCAGCGGCCTGCCGTCCATGGCTGCGACGGCGACCACGCCGCCGCCGGTGAACGCCGCCCGCACCGTCTGGCCGGCGAGGTCGCCGTTCTCCTGCCGGGCCAGAATCTCGCTGGCGGGAGTAACCACGGCGAAATGGTGCTCCTTGGTGTCCAGCCGGATTTGCCCGGTTTCGCTTTCGAAGAGCTGCCCGCTGGGTGCCGCCAGCTTCGCCAACGGTTCGCCCCCGTCGGCCAGTTGGTGTTCGCCGGCGGGTTGTTTGGCGACGGCGGGGACGCCGGCGGGCATCTGGTCCGGCCGGGCGAACCCGATGCGCGTCCGATAGGCGAGACGGCAGTAGTCGGGGGACAGCCATCCCGTCTTCCGGTCGAGCGGGGACTCCGTCTGCAAGGCCCCCTCGTCATAGACGAAAGGAAGCATCCCGGCCGCCGGGCGGACATCGCCCCGGCGGAAGAGCAGGACCGCCATGCGGTCCGCCAGCAGATTCACCGGGTCGCCCACGTTGTCCAGATAAAAAATGGAATCCGGCTCGTGGATTCGCTTCACCTGGTGCGAATAGGCGTAGCGGTAGAGGCCGTCCCAGTCCTGCAGGGCGGCGTAGGCCCCGAACAGGGCGCCGCCGACCGCGCGGTGGTGGTTGGGGTAGTTGTAGTTGAACTCGGTGACCAGGAACGGCTGGCCGAAATGGCGCGAGGCGAGGACCACGTGGGGCACGGCCGTGTCGGTGGCCAGGGGCGGGAGCTGGCGGAAACGGTAGGGGAGGCGGAAGGGCGCGCCCAGAAAGGTCCGGTGGTCGAAGTAGGCATGACTGTCCACGTAGTCGAACTCCTGGCGGAGCAGAGCCAGGGGTAGATCGGCCCGGAAATTGGCGTCGGTCAGCAGGGCGTGGGTGCCGAGGGAGCGGACGAAGGCGGCGCAGTCGCGGTACATCTCCCGGTGGGTTTCGATGAGGAACTCGGCCCACGGCTGGGATT
>LVAZ01000418.1:2952-3216 GCA_001603055.1 Victivallales bacterium Lenti_02 | reverse complement strand
GCCGCTGGACGTAGGGGCGGGTGGGGCCGTAGAGGAAGGTGTGGGCGCCGGAGGCGTTGCAGGCCACGGTGCCGCCGATGGCGGCGCTGGTCTCGGTGGGGTCGGGGGGATAGAAGTGTTTCTTCTTCTTGAGTCCTTCCAGAGCCAGCTTGCTGGCGTCGCTCCACTCGGCGGCGTCGGCGAAGCTGGCCGCGCGGACGCCTTTCTGGACGTCGGCGAGGAGGGCGCCCGCCTCGCAGCGGAGGAAAAACTGGCCGTCCCCGG
>LVAZ01000418.1:0-2876 GCA_001603055.1 Victivallales bacterium Lenti_02 | reverse complement strand
CCGCCACTTCGGCGGTGCTGGCGGGGAAGGCCATGCCCTCGGCCCGGCCCTGGCGGCGGGATTCGTCGGCCAGATATTTTTCCAGCCCGGCGAGTTCGGAATCCGCGAGGAGCTTCACGGGGGCGGCAGGCTGGAGACGGGGGCGCAGGATATGGGCAGCGTTCATGGAAACAATCGGTTCCTTGGGCTGACGGGATGAAACGTTGCGGAAATATAGCGCCATTGCCTGCGGGGCCAGAATTGCCGCCGGACAAAGCCGGTTGCGCGGTCCGATTTTGGCATTAGCGTTCGGCTTTGGCACAACCCCCGAGGAGACCTTCCCATGCAGCTTGCCGCCATCACCGGTCCCCGCGCCTGCGAAATCCGCGACGTTCCCGAGCCCCGCGCCAAGGGGGGCATCGTCAAGGTGAAACTGCTCGCCGTGCCCATGTGTACGGAGTACAAGACCTACGAGAAGGGCGGTCCGGCCGACTGTCTGGGCCACGAGGCGGCGGGCGAGGTGGTGGATGCGGCCGGCTCGACCCTGCGCCGGGCGGGCGAGCGGGTGGTGGTCATGCCCCTCTCCCCCTGCGGGCTCTGCGATCTCTGCCGCCGGGGCGACTACATCCACTGCCAGCACACGGTGAATACCCTTCAGGCCTGCGCTTCCCCCACCGGCGTCGCCACCTATGCCCAGTACTGCCTGAAACAGGACTGGCTCTGCCTGCCGGTGCCCGAGGACATTTCCATCGACCATGCCTCGATGGCCTGCTGCGGCCTCGGCCCCAGCTTCAACGCCATGCAGCGGATGCGGGTGGACGGCTACGACACGGTGCTGGTCACCGGGCTCGGCCCCGTGGGGCTCGGCGCGGTGGTGAACGGCGTGGTGCGCGGCGCCCGCGTCCTCGCCGTCGAGGCGAACGCATACCGCGCCGACCTCGCCCGCGAGATCGGGGCGGAGAAGGTGCTCGATCCCCGCGATCCCGAGGTGCTCGAGCAGATTCGGAGCCTCACCGGCGGCAAGGGCGTGGACAAGGCGGTGGACTGCGCGGGCGTGTCCCCGGCCCAGCGGCTGATGGTCGATGCCGTCCGCCGCCGGGGCGAGGTCGCCTTCGTCGCCGAGGGCGGCGAATTCACCCTCAAGGTGAGCAACGACCTGATCCGCAAGGGGATCACCATCCACGGCATCTGGCACTGGAATCTCACCGACGCCCCGCGCATGTGGGAGACCATCCGCCGCGCCGGGCCGCTACTCGATCTCCAGATCACCCACCGCCTGCCCATGTCCCGGGTGCAAGAGGCCTGGGAACTGCAAACCTCCGGCAACTGTGGCAAGATCATTCTTCATCCCTGGGACTGAGGAGGCGCAACATGCCCGCCTATGCCAAGGACCCCCGCCGCTCCGCTCGGGTGGGCGGACGGGAAGACCAGGAGAAGGGCGCCATCCGCGCCAGCCGCGAGGGCGGCCCCCTGACTTCCTGGCTGATGGCCCTGATCGTGCTGGCCATGGGCGGGGGTTTCACGTTCGCGGTCTGGGAAGAGCTGATGAGCGGGCGGCAACCGCTGCTGTGGCTGCTGCTGGTCTGCCCGTTCGCGGGAGTGCTGCTGGCGGTGCGGGCAATGACGGTCACGGTCCGTTATTTCCGTTTCGGTCGCCCGGTTCTGTGTCTGAAGTCGGTCCCCTGTCCCTTGGGTGGGACGCTCTCCGGGATCATCGAGTTTCCGGGACTGCGCCTGCCGCCCTTCCGGAGCGCCGAACTGGAACTGCACGAGCGCCATCTGCTGCACCGGAGCACCGGCAGGAACAGCAGAAAGAGCCAGATGGAGACGGTCTGGAAGGTGCGTGTTCCCATCCAGCTCCCCCCGGGCGGGAACCGCCTTGCCGTGACCATTCCGGTCCCCGGCGACGGCAAGCCGACCGAGGCGACCGGAGCCTACCGGGTGGCCTGGCGGATTCTCCTGCGGGCGGCCACGGAGGGGGTGGATATGGTCGTGGCTTTCAACGTGCCCGTCGGCACCGGCCCCGGCGGCGATCCCGGACAGACCAAGGCGACCATCGAGGCGACCGCCGCCCGGCAGTTTCAGGAGGAGGGGGAGAAAGCCCTGATGGCCCGGCTGGGCCGGGAGGGGCTCACCCTGTGCCGCCAGTCCGCCGGGCTGGAACTGCGCGTCCTGCCCCTGGGCCTGCGTCGGCTCGGCTTCGGCATCGCGTCCCTGTTCCTGCTCTGCCTGCCCCTGGGGTACTGGGTGACAGTCCTGCAACTCCAGCAGAGTCTGGGCCGCTGGGTGGGTTTCGCCGTGCTGGCGACGCTAGCGGCCCTGGTGTCCATCCCGACCTTGACCAAATTCTTCCGGGTGCAGGCGGGCCGTCATGGCCTGCGCGTCGTCCGCCATGTTTTCGGAATCCGTAGCGTCTGGCAGATTCCCTACGACTCCATCGAGTCCATCCGGGCCCATTCGAACATGTCCGGGAGCGACGCGAACGGCACCGTGTTCTATTACGATCTGATCGTTGCCTGGCGGGAGAACGGTTCCGGCCGCACCGTCCGGCTGGGGCTGGGCATCACCGACAAGGCCCTCGCCTTGGCCCTGGCCCACACGCTGAGGCAATCCGGGGAAAAGCCGCAATAGGGCGATCCGGTGGCCGGGTGGCCGGTGGGTGGCCGGAGCATCCTGCTCCGGTCTTTGGGTTTTGGCGGAAGTTGGCGGCGCGGCCGGTGGCCTTGCTCGCTGTCGGCGAGCCACGTTTCAGCCCGGCGAGAATCGCCGGGAACAGGTTACGGGCGCAGCGCGTCTTCCGCGGGCAGGATATGGTGGGATGGCGGACGATGATCCCAGCCATGATGGTAATCAACTATATAACTTTGATTTTCCGGTGGCCGTATACCGCAGCAGCG
>LVAZ01000417.1 GCA_001603055.1 Victivallales bacterium Lenti_02 | reverse complement strand
CCCTCGAACGGACGAACCCCCTGGTCCGCAACGTCTTCGTCTTCGACCCCGAAGCCCGCATCCTGCGCCTGCCCGACCCCGCCGCCCCCGCCTCGACCGAGGAGGACGGCTTCCTCCGCCGCTACGAGACGACCGTCTTCGCCGACCGGAGCCTTTGGCAGAGCGCCTTCGCGGTCTCGCCGTCGCCGGGCGAATTCCGCCTGCCTGCCCTGCGCCGCACGGCCTACCGCGCCCGGCAGGGGGAGGTGCGCGCCTTCTGGCTGCCCTGGACCAGCGACAACCGGCTGCATCTGCTCGGCGGCATCCAGCTCGCGCCGGGAGGCCGGGTCTACGGGGTCGAAATCGAGATGGTCACGCTGGTCTCCCGCCTCTCCCTCGACCAGCCGGACAACGGCCGCTACCCGGCCAAGCTGCGGAGCCGTGCCGACGACCGGGAGGCGACCATTCTGGCCCTGCTCGACGACAGCGAGCGGATTCTGACCCTGACCGGCAACCTGCCGGAGGATGCCGCCGTCGCTCCCGACCTGCTCCAGCCGGTCGGCAATGCCCTGCCCCACTGGCAGGTGGCCGTATACCGCCCGGACAAGGATGCCGGGTACCGCCCGTCCCTGACCCATGCCGCCGCCGGGCTGGTGCTGGTGATGGTGGTCGCCATACTCGGCGGCGGGGCCGCTCTGTTTGCCGACGCCCGCCGCAGCCGCCGCGAGGCCCGCCAGCGCACCACCTTCGTCGCCAATGTCTCCCACGAACTCAAAACCCCCCTCACCAGCATCCGTCTCTATGCCGAACTCCTCCGCGACGGCCGGGTGCCCGACGAATCCCGCCGCCGCCACTTCCTCGACACCATGGTCCAGGAGGGCGAACGCCTCACCCGGCTCATCGACAACGTGCTCGATTTCGGGCGGCTCGAACAGGCCCGCCGCCGCTACCATCCCCGCGTCGTGGATCTCGCCGCCGAGCTGCGCGGCGTGCTCGATGGCGAACGGCCCCGCCTCCTTGCCGCCGGGCTTGAACTCGCCGCCGAACTCCCCGCCCGCTTCCCCTTCGCAACCGATCCCGACGCCGTCCGCCAGATCGTCCTCAACCTGCTCGACAACGCCGCCAAATACGCGGCGGGGGGCGGCCGGGTCCGCGTCTCCCTAACGGTGGCGGGGGCCAGGGCGCGGATCGCGGTTCAGGACTGCGGCCCCGGCATCCCCCCGGCCTGCCGGGAACGGGTGTTCCGGATGTTCGAGCGGCTCGACAACTCCCTCGAAGGCAAGGCGGGCAGCGGCCTGGGCCTGGGCATCGCCCGCAATCTCGCCCGCGGCCTCGGTGGCGACCTCGTCTGCGCCGACTCCCCGGCACCGGGGGCCTGTTTCGTGCTGACCCTGCCCCTGTCCCCGCCCCCCGACCAGGAGAAGACGCCATGACTGCCACCGTTCTCGTCGTCGAGGACGAGCCGGCCATCCGCGAGGGCCTCGTCGCCACCCTCGAAAGCGAGGGCTACACCACGACTGCCGTCGCCGACGGCAACGCCGCCCTCGCCGCCCTCCGGGGCACCGCCCCCGACCTCGTCCTGCTCGACATCATGCTGCCGGGACGCAACGGCTACGACGTCTGCCGCGACCTCCGCCGCCTGCATCCCCGCCTCCCCGTCATCATGCTCACCGCCAAGAGCGAGGAGATCGACAAGGTCATCGGCCTCGAACTCGGGGCCGACGACTACATCACCAAGCCCTTCGGCGTGCGCGAGCTGCTCGCCCGCATCGGCGCCGTCCTGCGCCGGTCCGCACCGACGGTCCCGCCCCCCGCCGATCCCGATCGCGCCGAACCCTTCGTCTTCGGCGAGGCCCGCATCGATCCGGCCGCCCTGCGCGGCCAGCTCGCCGACTGCGGCTTCGACCTCACCCCCCGCGAACTGCGCCTCCTCGAATTCCTCCACGACCGCCCCGGCATGGTCCTCGGCCGTGATCGCCTCCTCCACGAAGTCTGGGACTACGAGCACATCGGCAACACCCGCACCCTCGACCAGCACATCGCCATGCTCCGCAAGAAAATCGAGCCCGACCCCCGCCATCCCCGCTATCTCACCACCGTCCACGGCGCGGGCTACCGCTACGAAGGCGAATGACCAACAGTTCCGTCCAGACCGCCTTGACGGAACCGCCGAGCCGTGATATATGCCGCCCGTGCCCCGAAAACGACGGGCATAAGGCGTCCGCATACAACGAGTGGTGAGATCATGAACGAACTCCGAATCGGCTGGGCCTCCCGCGATGTCTCCACGGACAAACCCATCAACATTCCGGGCCAGTTCCACATGCGCATCTCGGAAGGGGTGATGGACCCCCTCACGGTCACCGCCCTGGTGATCGACAACGGCAGCGACCTGGTCGTCTTCCTCTCCGCCGACCTGGTGGTCATCCGCTCCGGCCTGCTCGACGACGTGCGCGCCAAGGTCGCCAAGTTCAGCGCCGGCATCCCGGTCGAGAAAATCCTCATGAACGCGACCCACACGCACACCGGCGCGAGCCACTACGCCGACGGCGGCTCNNACGAGTACCGCGACTTCCTCTCGACCCAGGCGGCCGAGGCCGTCTGCGAGGCCTACATGAAGCGCGCCCCCGGCGGCATCGCCTACGGCTACGGCTACGCCGTCGTCGCCCACAGCCGCCGCGTCGTCTACTTCGACGACACCTCGAAACGACCGGGCGCCGTCGTCAACTCCACCCACGGCGTCAACGGCCACGCCATGATGTACGGCAACACCGGCGACGACAACTTCAGCCACTACGAGGCCGGCGCCGACCACTTCGCCAATCTCCTCTACACCTTCGATCCGGCGGGCAAGCTCACCGGGGCGATCATCAACATCCCCTGCCCGTCGCAGAATTCCGAACACGAACGCAAGCTCTCCGCCGACTACTGGCACGATGTGCGGCTGGCGATCCGCCAGCGGCACGGCGACATCTTCCTCCTGCCCCAGTGCGCGGCCGGCGGCGACCTCACCCCCCGCGTCCTCCACTACAAGCAGGCCCAGGCCCGCCGCTTCAAACTGAAATACGGGGCGACGCAGACCGAGCTGGCCGCCCGCAAGGACAGCGCCGAGCGCATCGCCGCCGCCTTCGACGAAGTCCTGGGCTGGGCCGGCCAGGACATCAGGACCGCCCTGCCCATCGCCCACGTCGTCACCACCGTGGACCTCAGCCGCCGCCTCATCTCCGACGAGGAGTACGCCTACGCGAAACAGGGGCTCGACGAGCTGAACCGCAAGCCCTTCAAAACCGACGGCACCCCCCAGGAGAACCTCCACGCCAACTCGATCCTGGTGGCCGGCCGCAACCGGTTCATCCGCATCCTCAACCGCTACGAACTCCAGAAAACCCAGCCGAAGCTGCCGATGGAGCTGCACGTCCTCCGCATCGGCGACCTCGCCTTCGCCTCGAACCGCTTCGAGCTGTACATGGACTTCCAGCACCGGATGCAGGCCCGCAGCCCCTTCGAGCAGACCTTCGTGATCCAGCTCGCCGGCCAGCCCGGCAACGACGGCGGCACCTACCTATGCACCGAGCGCGGTGCCTGGGGCCGGGGCTACAGCGCCAGCATGTTCTGCAATCTGGTCTCCCCCCGGGGTGGCCAGGAACTGGTCGAGGAGACCGTGAAAATCCTCAAGCAACTCCACGCGCAGACCCCGTAGCCGCCATCCCCGTTCGTAGTACAGGCTTCAGCCTGCTTTTGAAACGCTCCGCAGCGGCCTAACGGCCGTACTACGAACGAAATACCGCCTGTCCGATCGCCGTTCGTAGTACAGAAATAAGGGCATCTGACCTGTCAGGTCTCTTGTCCTGGTGCTGGTCATTTCAGTT
>LVAZ01000416.1 GCA_001603055.1 Victivallales bacterium Lenti_02 | reverse complement strand
CGTAGTACGGCCTTCAGGCCGCTGCTGAGGGCTCCAAGAGCAGGCTGAGGCCTGTACTACGAACGGATAGGAATAGGCATCACTTGGCGGTTTCGGCGAGGACGAGGCGGGCGTAGTTGGCGTAGAAGCCGCGGGGGTCTTCGGCGTAGGCCTGGAGGATGGCGGCGGCTTTGCCTTCGTGGTCGCCGAGGCGGTAGAGGGCGCAGGCGAGGTTCATCTCGCGGGCGACCGCGTTCTTTTCGCTTTGACTGTAGTTGCTGCGGCTGTCGTAGCCGGGGACGGGGGGGATGTCGGCGGCGAGGCGGAAGGAGTGGCCGCTGACGCCGGGACAGTCGAGCATCATGGCGAGCATCTCCTTGAGGGCGGGGTCGCGGAGGGCCTGGGCGGTGAGGGCGAGGATGCGGGAGATGTTGGGGGAGGGGGCGCGTTTGCCGTCCTGGCAGTTTTCGCGGGCCTTGGCGACGATGGCGGGGATGGCTTTTTGCGAGCCGGCCCGGCCCAGGGCGAGGATGTAGGCGCTCATCCGGTTGCCGCCCGCGTCCCGTCCCGCATCCCATTTGGCGGTCCACTCGTTGGCCTCGATCCAGGCGATGAGTTCGTCCTCGCCGACGGGGTCGCCGAGCATGGCGAGGACATGGGCGTAGACGAGGCTCACTTCCGGGCTGCGGCCGCTGCTGTGGGTGGAGAGTTCGCGGTAGCGTTCCTGCAGGTAGGGTTTGGCCCGCTCGGGTTCGGCGAAGAGGAAGGCCAGATTGCCGTAGTTGAACATGAGGTCGTGGGTGGCGAGCTTGAGCATCTCGTCGGAAATCGGGTGGGAGTCTCTGGCGTCCAGGACGGAGGCGGGGAGGTTGCCCTTCTCGACCAGATGGCGCTGGAGTTCGGCAACGGGAATGTCGCGGAGGGCGCAGCCGTCGCGGAGGGCGAGATGGACGGCGTAGGCGGCGGCGTAGCCCTGGTTCTGGAGGTCGGGCTGCATGCGCAGGATGGCCATGGCGTCGCGGGTGGCGCTCATGCCGAGGGCCACCACCAGCAGGCCGTCGGTGGTCTGCGGCAGCAGCGCCCGGTAGGGGGCGTTGGCTTCGAGGGTGACGTGGTTGGTGGTGCGGATGTTCTTGGTCAGGAAGAAGTCGTGGCTGGCGGGGCCGTGCAGGTCGAAGCGGCTGCGGTGCTGGTTGATGGTGTCCGGATAGGTGCGCGCGGTGAGGTAGTCGAGCACGGATATCTGGTAGACGCCGACCATTCGCCGCCGTTCGCGGGAGTTGACGAGCTGGGAGACGTCCCAGCCGCCGTCGGTCATCTGGCGGTGGCGCAGGGCGAAGAAACTGAGGTCGGCCGCGTCGGTGTCGTCCACCATGGCGAAGTCGTTGTTGTGGCCGCCCGCGCCGAGGCGGAGGACGGCCATGCCGACGGCTTGGCCGATGAGTTCCTGTTCGAGGTAGAACTCGGTGGGTTCGCCGGCGGCGGCGGCGATGTCGGCGTTGCCGGTGGCGTCGATCACGGCTTTGGCGAGGACGATGCCGCGCTGCCCGTCGGGCGTGGCCACGACGACGCCCCGGAGCTGGTTGCCTTCGAGATAGGCGCCCACGGCGAGGCTGCCGAACCAGATTTCGCCGCCGCCCTCGCGGATGGCCCGGCGGTACCATTCCGCCTTGGCTTGGGAGCGGACCCAGCCGGTGGCCTTCACGGCCTCGTCGATCTCCTTGGTGAAGCCGCGCTGAAAGCCGTAGTAGTAGCCGGTAATCATGCCGGCGGTCTGGACGCCGCCGAGTTCGTGGAGGTACTCGACGAGCAGGGTTTTGACGCCGTTCCGGACCGCGCCGATGGCGGCGGGGGCGCCGGTGGTGCCGCCGCCGACCACGAGCAGGTCGGTTTCGGCCAGAATGGGCAGATCGCCCGCCGCGCAGGGGACATGGCCGTCGGCGGCGACGTAGGTTTTGGTGAGCATGCCCTGGATTTCGCGGATGTCGGCGGGGGTTCCCGTCGCGGTGCCGGGGCGCTGCACGTCGCCGACGGCGGGTCGCTGGCGGGCGTC
>LVAZ01000415.1 GCA_001603055.1 Victivallales bacterium Lenti_02 | reverse complement strand
GATTCGGCCTGCCGCCAGGAAGGAAGCACCACATCCGCCGCCTTCACCAGCCGCTCGTCCTTGGGATTGACCGCCAGCAAGCGGGCGGGAATCCCCGCTTCCGCCAGCACCTCGCGCAGCCCCAGCTCCTCCTCCGTGTCCCCCACGACCACCGCCCGCTCGGCCGACAGGTCGGGCAGGATGGCACGCAGCTCCCGCTCCTTGTCGGCCACCCGGAGGATTCCCCCTTCCTCTTCCAGTCGATTACCGACCACCTCCACCCCGCGCCCGAAGACCGCCGACAGGCGGACTCCGGCCGGAATCAGCACCGGCAGGAAGGCCTTGCTGAGCACCACAACCCGATCCCCGGCTTGCTGCCAGCGCCCGAGAACCGCCAGCGCCCGACCGTCCAGCCCGCCGGTCATCCCCTCCCCCGCCCGCCAAATCTCGTCGGCCCGGAACTCCCGCCGGAGCAGAGAGCGGAACGCCTCGATGCAGGCCGCGTCGCGTTCGCCGCGACTGGCCGAGCCGTTCAGCCGGGCGATGCCCCAACCGCCCCGGAGAAACCGCCAGCGCCGCGCCCACGAACCGGGCGCGAACAGCAGATGGACGAAGAGGTCGGCGTTGGAAATCCCCCCGGCAAAGCGGGCCAGCCCGCCCCGGTACAGGGTACCGTCGAAGTCGAGAACCCAAAGGGTGCCTGTCCCTACCGCCACGTCACCAAATCCCGGCTTTCGAGCAGGAAGAAGCCCACCCTCCCCGCCGTGTTCTCGCCCTGATAAATCATGTGGAACGTGCCCGGTTCGCCCAGCCCCTCGATGACGAAGGGGGCGCCGAAGCGGTTCTCCGTGCCGGGCAGGACAGGCACGTCGCAGCGTCCCTGTTTCCGCCAATGGATCAAGTCGTCGCTGGTGGCCCAGGCGATGCACTGGTGGCGCAGGCTGGCCGAGTAGAGCATCACCCAGCGTCCTTCATGCCAAACCACGCAGTTGTTCTCGTTCCCGTCCGGCTCCTCCCAGGGGAAATCGACCCCGATGGTCGGCACCTCGGGCGAAAGGTCCACCCACTGTTTCAGATCGTCCGACCCCGCCACGCCGATGAAGTTGTGGCCGCTCGGCTTGCCCCAGCGGTCCGAGCCGACGTAGTAGCAAAAATAGCGTCCTCGCCACTCGACCAGATAGGGGTCGATCACCCGTCCGTCCACGTTCCAGCGGTTCTCGGGACCGGTGTTGAAGATCACCTCCGGCGCGGACCAGTCGCGCAGGTTGCGCGAGCGGGCCAGACAGAGGGTGTGGGGGAAATTCCGGTACTGCTGATAGCAGAGCACGAACTCGTCCCCCACCCGCAGCACGTTCCCCGGCGAGGCGTAGCCCTCGGGCGACACCAGCCGGATGGGGGAGAACTCCCGGAAATCCCGGGTCTCGCTCAGCCCCACATGCCAGCGCCGCTGCCGGAAATCGTAGTGGGTGAAAAACACATACGCGGTCCCCTCGTGCAGGAAGACGGCGGGATCGCGCAGGTCGACGTCGGGCAGAAACCAGAGGGGACGCGGCAGGTCGGCATAGACAAACGACATGGGAGCCTCCGTCTACTGCGGTTTCCGGGCAAAGAGCAACCAGAGGAAAAACGGTCCGCCCAGCAGGGCCGTCACTACGCCCACCGGCACCCGGGCCGGGGCGATGATCCGGAAGGCCAGAGCGTCACAAAGCGCCAGAAACATCCCGCCGAACAGCCAGGCGGCAGGCACCAGCCGCCGGTGGTCGTGCCCCACCAGCAAGCGGCAAATATGGGGGCAGATCATGCCGACAAAGCCGATGGGGCCGCACATGGCCACCGTACCGCCCACGCCAATCGAGACGGCGAAGAAGATCAGCTTGCGGGTCCGGTCCACGTTCACCCCTCGGCTGGCCGCCAGCTCCTCGTCGATGGCCAGCAGATTCAGCTCGCCCGGCACGCAGAGCGCCACCCCCGCCGTGAACAGCGCGAAGGGCAGCAGGGTCAGCACCGGGCCGAACCCCTCGGCCGGCACCTCGCCCATCAGCCAGTGGACAATCCGCTGCAGGCCGGTGAAGTCGCTCAGGTACTGGAGCAGGAGAATGAGGCTCGAAAAGAAGAAACTCACCGCCACCCCCGCCAGCAGCATGGTGTTGCCGGACAGTTCCCCCCGCACCCGGCCCAGCCCGTAGACCAGCAGAATCGACAGCAACGCCCCCGCGAAGGCGGCGAGGGTCGGGGCGAAGCCGGCCAGCAGCGCGACCCCGAGGCCAAACCGCAGCACCAGCGCCGCGCCCAGCGCCGCCCCGCCCGAAACCCCCAGCGTGAACGGCGTCGCCAGCGGATTCCGGAACAGGGCCTGGAAACACAGGCCCGCCAGCGACAGCGTGCCGCCGATCAGAAAGGCCC
>LVAZ01000048.1 GCA_001603055.1 Victivallales bacterium Lenti_02 | reverse complement strand
GACCCGGACACACTAGGGAATTCCATGCGAAACTGACGGACCGGCTCCCGGCAGAATCGCGGACCCTTCAAAAACCATGCCTGACGAGTCGCCCAATTCCACCGGAAGTTCCGCTTTCTGGCGTCTCCGCCGGGCGGTGAAGCCAACCAACCACCAGGCCGCCGACGAGGCGGCCGACAGCGTGGGGCTCTACCTGTCCGGCAACCAGGCCTTTCTGGCCCATGTGCGTTCGAGCGGCAACCGCCTGCCGGTGGTCGTCCAGCATCTGGCCGCCACTCTGGACCCGCGCCCCGCCGTGGCTACCGGCCAGTTGCGCGAGCACCTGCTGGACATGGGGAACGGGCGCATTCCCAAACGGCTGTGGACCTGCATCCAGTCGCCGGGCATGGTGCTCCAGGCCCTGCGCATCCCCCGGGTCCGCCCGCCCGCCATGGCTTCCGCCGCCTTCTGGACCCTCAAGAAGGAACGCAATCTCCACACCGAAGACACCGTGTTCGACATCGAACTGCTGCGCCCGGTGGAGGAGGACGGCGCGCCCCAGTTCGAGCTGCTGGCGGTGGCGGTGCCCAAGGACGAGCTGGACGACCACCAGCAGTTCAACGCCGAGCTGGGCACCCGGGCCGCCGGCGTCACCCCCTCGGTGTTCGCTTTCCGCAACTTTCTCCGCCTGGGCTATCCCGACCTGAGCCGCCGCCCCTGCGCCGTGCTTTTCATCAACGACGCCAGCTCGGACGTGTTCGTCTTCGACGCCGGGCAGGTGCTGGCCGTGCGCACCCTCCGCACCGGCCTCGACAGCCTGCGCGACGCCATTGTCCAGACTCTGGACATCGATTCCGCCGACCCGCGCGTGGCCGCCTGCCTCGCCCTGCTGGCGGACGAGCAGCCGGACCCGGCGGTTTTCGGCAGCGAGCCGCCGCCCAGCGTCGAGGATGTGTTCGGCTGGGGACGGCCCGTGGCCCGCCGCCTGGCCCGCAACATCCAGCGCACCCTCCATGCCTTCGAGGGCACCATCGACACCGCGGGCGGCGCCGGACCGGTCTTCCTGGTGGCCGGCACCATCACCCGCTACGAGCGTCTGGTCCGCTTTCTCGGCGACCAGATCGGGATCGAGCTGATTCCCTTCACCCCCGCGCACAGCGAATTTCTCCGCCAGCTCCAGCCCCCGGGCACACCCGAGCCGCCCGAGGCCAGCGGCATGTCCCTCGCCATCGGCCTGGCCCTGGCCGATTCGTACCACACCCCCAACCTGCTCTTCACCTTCGAGGACCGGCGCCGCCTGCAGCAGCGCAGCACGGTCCTCCGCGGCCTGCGGGTGGCGGTCACGATCCTGCTGGTCGCCCTGATCGCCTCGACCGCCGCCCTCCACCACTATCTGCGCATGCGCGAGCGGGTCCGCGACCGTCTCCGCGAAACCGTCACCATCGGCACCCGGGACTTCGACAAGAAGAGCATCATGGTCACGTCGGAGCAGGCCATGGCCCGCCAGGCGGCCATGATGGGGTTGGCCGAAGCCTATTTCGCGCCCGCCGTGGTCGCCGAGGTCGCCTCCCTCACCCCGCCCACCATCTTCCTGCTCGAAATCCGGGCGGACTTCACGGTTCCCAGCCCGGCGGCCGGCGACGCCAAAGCCAAACCCGGAGCGGCCTCCGAAGCCCAGACCCTCCTGCTCCAGGGAGTCATCCCCGGCACCCGCGAACTCACCGACGCCCTGCTCGCCGAATATCTCTTCCGGCTCCAGAAGTCCCCCTTCTTCCAGGACCCGCTGATGCTCCTGCGCAGGCTGGAAAGCGTGGACCCGGGCTATCTCGTCTTCGGCGACAGGACCGCCGACCATCTGCTGTTCTTCACCCTGAGGGCCAAGCTCCGCGACCAGCGGCCGAAACCGCCCGAGGAGAAACCCCAGAAATGAACCGCCTCGTCACCCGGATCATGCTCGCCCTGGGCCTCGCGATGGTCGTCATCGTCGGTGCCTTCCTGCTGCCGCTCACCCTCCGCCTGCGCGGCGTCGAGAACGAGATCAAAGGCTACCAGAGCCACCTGCTGGAACAGGAGATGGTGAAGCCCCTGAAGGGCGAGCTGGACCGCATGATCCTGCAGCAGGCGCCGAACGGGCTGGAGGCCCCGGCGCGCGCTCCGCTGCGCAGCGCCGAGCTGCCGCGGTTGCCCGAACTCTTCCAGACACCGGCCCGCGCGGCGGGGCTTGAGCTGGTTCAGCTCTCCCCCGATGTCCAGACCCTCGTCAGCGGCGGCTACCGCCACCTCACCGTGTCCGCCACTGTGGCCGGCGACTGCAACCGCTTCCATCCCTACCTCGTCTCGGTCTGCCGGCTGCCCTTTCTGGCCGAACTCCGCCAGATCGCGATCCGCCGGACCGGCCCCGGCAAGGTGGAGATGATGGTGACCGTCATGCTGAGCGTGCAGAGCTAGTACAACCGGAACGCCCGTCCCAGGCAATGAACAGCAAACGAGAAAAAATCCTGATCGCCTTCGCAGTCGCGAGCATGCTCTACGGCGTCTACGTTCTGCTGAACGGGAAATCGGGCAAATTCCCGGCGCGGCCGGGAACCGGCGGCGACAGCGGGAACCAGACCGAGTTCGTGCAATGGCTGATCCGCGTCCAGGGCCAGCTCAGCACGGCCAGCATCACCCCCTTGCAGCGGGAGGTGGTGGCCCGCGCCCTGGCGCCGTGGCCGGACTCCCTGATTCTCACCGCCTCCCTGCCCGCCGAACTCATCGCGGAAGAGGAGACCCGCCAGCAAGCCGCCCGCCTCGCGACCGAAGCCGCCGAAATGGCGAAGCGCCACCTGGCCGGCCTGTCCGAGCGCCGCCAGCAAACCGAGCGCGACATGCGCCGCCGCTTCGTCTATTCCGGCTACGCCTTCCTGGAAGGGGCCGACGAGGCGACCCTCTGCGCGGTCATCAACGGCGTGGTCTACAAGGTCGGCGAGCAGCTCGACGGCAGCCCCTATCTCGTCAAGTCCATCACCCGCGAGGAAGTCGTCATCGCAGCCACGGAGCAAGACATTGAAGTCCGCATTCCTGTCTCCCCATAGCGTTGCCGCACGGCGACCCTTCCTGGCGGCTCTCCTGGCCGGAGTCCTCTTCGCCGCCGGCTGCGCGACCGACCGCGCGGAGTCCCCGGCCCGGCCGGCCACCGTCGGCGAAATCCAGGGCGAGTGGGCCGACACGCCCCGCCCACCCACCGTCACGGAGGAGGGTTTCATGCCCTATTGGCTGGAGCAGGCCAAAACCGCCCAGCCCCGGCGCGCCGCCGAGGTCCGCCCCCCGCCGCTGCCGGCCATGGCCGTGGCCGAGGCGGAGAGCGCCGCCATCCCCGCCATTCCCCTCCCGGAACCCGAGCTGCCCGGGAAAAAAGTCTCCCTGGTCATGCGCGACACCGACACCCGCGAGATTCTTCTGGCCCTGGCCCGCGCCGCCGACATCAACCTCCTGATCTCCCCCGAAGTCGCCGGCAAGACCAGCATCGAGCTGCGCGACGTGCCCTGGAACGAAGCCTTCACCGGCCTGCTCGCGAATCTGGGCCTGCACCACCGCTGGCTGGGCAGCGTCCTCCGGGTGATGACCGCCGAGAGCCTGCAGAAGGAACTCGAAATCGACAAACTCGAAAAAGAGCGCCATCAGTTGCGCCACGAGCGCCGCCAGGTCGAGGAGCTGCTCCTGCAGACCATCCCCATCCACTACGCCGACGCCGCCAAGCTCCAGCCCATTCTCGAGGACCTCCTCACCGCCCTGGACGAGCGCGACGGCCTCCAGGACAGCCGGAGCCGCAGCCGGCGGCGCGGCTCCGTGGCCGTGGACGAGGCCAGAAACGCCCTGGTCATCAACGCCCTCCGCAGCGACATCCTGAAGATGATCGACGTGGTCACCGTGCTCGACCAGCCCAAGGAACAGGTGCTGATCGAGGCCACAATCATCGTCGCCAACCGCCAGACCGCCCGGGAGCTGGGCTTCCAGTGGGGCGGCATCTACCGCGGCAACGGCTCCTATCTCTATCCGGGCGCCTATTCCAAAAACGTCCTCGGCAGCGGGGCCGGCGTGCCCATCGACCCCACCAGCGGCAACTTCTCCAATTTCCCCTCGGGCAACTTCGCCAATACCCCCTCCACCACCGGCACCGACACCGACACCGGCAGCACCGACACCGCCATCGCCGGCGCCGCCGGCCTCAGCCTCGGCTACGCCTACCAGAACCTCGGCCACTACATCCTCAGCGCCCAGCTCACCGCCCTCGAATCGGCCGGCAAGGCCCAGATCATCGCCACTCCCTCCATCACCGCCCTCGACAACGAGAAGGCCACCCTCAAGAGCGGCTTCGAAATCCCCTACCAGAGCTATTCCGAGACCGAGGGCACCGAAATCCAGTTCAAGGAGGCCCTCCTCGAACTGACCATCACCCCCCATGTCATCGACGGCCGCATGGTGAGGCTCAAGGTCGTCGTCAGCAACGACGAGCCCGACTACAGCCGGGTGGACACCGGCGTCACCAAGGAGCCGGCCATCTCCCGCCGCATGGCCGAAACCAGCCTGCTTCTCTTCGACGGCGAGACCACGGTCATCGGCGGCCTCTCGCGAACCTACGGCAACGACTCGAGCAGCGGCGTCCCCGTCCTCAAGGACATTCCCTGGATCGGCCATCTCTTCCGCTCCAAGGCGAGGGAAAAGCGCGAGGAGGACATGCTCATCTTCATCACCCCCCACATTCTCGGCGCCAAAGTCCCCCCCGCCACCCCCGCCCAGGAGACCCGGACACCGTGATTATCCGCCGGAGAATTGGCGACATCCTGGTCGAAGCCGGAATGATCTCCCAGCCGAACCTCGACAAAGCGCTCGAGGAACAACGGCGCACCGACGAGAAGCTCGGCAAAATCCTCATCCGCCTGGAACTCATCACCGAGGAGGAACTGCTCGGCTGCCTGGCCTCGCAGCTCGACATCGACCGCTACTCGCCGGAACGCTATCCGCTCGAACTGGGCATGGGCGACATGATTCCGGCCGCCCTGGCCCAGCGCCTGCAACTGGTCCCCCTCTGCATGAAGGGCACCATGCTGCTCGTCGCCATGCCCAACCCCACCGACATCGACGCCCTCGAACAAATCGAGCGCCTCACCGGCAGCGAGGTCGAGCCGGTCATCTGCACCGAAACCTCCCTCGCCCAGCTCACCAGCGCCCTCTACGGCAACGTCGGGGACTTCGACCAACTGCTGGCCGACATCGAGACCCCGGAGCAGGCCAAGGCCGACGAGGAGGCCATCCACGAGGTCCAGCCCGGCACCCTGGCCAACCTCGC
Source organism: Victivallales bacterium Lenti_02 (assembly GCA_001603055.1). Classification (GTDB taxonomy): domain Bacteria; phylum Verrucomicrobiota; class Lentisphaeria; order Oligosphaerales; family Lenti-02; genus Lenti-02. The sequence continues at coordinate 3,600 of LVAZ01000048.1, read as the reverse complement.
CGAGGGCGCCCCCGTCGTCCGCATGGTCAACTGGGTCATCAGCCAGGCCGTGCGGATGCGCGCCAGCGACATCCACCTCAGCCCCGAGAAGGACTTCGTCCAGCTCCGTTTCCGCATCGACGGCCAACTGCGCGACATGCCCTCGCCCCCCCAGGGCCTGTTCCTGCCCATGATCTCCCGCATCAAGCTGCTCGCCCGCATGGACATCGCCATCTCCCGGGTGCCCCAGGACGGGCGCTTCACCGTCCGCATGAACAACCGGGAGTACAACATCCGCGCCTCCTCCCTGCCCACCGTCCACGGCGAGAACATGGTCCTGCGCCTGCTCGATCCCGAGTCCGGCCCCGGCTCCATCGAAAGCATGGACCTGAGCGCGGCCATGCACGAGGAAATCCACTCCATCATACACCGCCCCTGGGGGCTGATCCTCGCCTGCGGCCCCACCGGCAGCGGCAAGACCACCACCCTCTACACCATGCTCCGCGAACTCAGCGGCCCGAATGTCAACATCATGGCCCTCGAGGACCCCGCCGAGTACCGTCTGGCCCGCATCCGCCAGGTCCAGGTGAACCACCGCGCCGGCATGACCTTCGCCCAGGGACTCCGCGCCATGCTCCGCCAGGACCCCGACGTCATCATGGTCGGCGAAATCCGCGACACCGAAACCGCCCAGATCGCCGTCCAGGCCGCCCTCACCGGCCACCTCGTGCTCAGCACCATCCACACCAACGACGCGGTGGGCGCCATCACCCGCCTGGTGGACATGGGGGTGCCCCCCTTCCTGGTCGGCTCGGTCATGCAGCTCGCCATTAGCCAAAGGCTGGTCCGCCGCATCTGCCGCTCCTGCGGCACGGTCGACGAGCATCCCAAGCCGGAAATGCTCCGCTGGCTCGGCCTCGACCCCGCCGCCGAACTCGCCTGCCGCCGGGGCCGGGGCTGCAATGTCTGCATGGAAACCGGTTTCGCCGGTCGCTGCGGACTCTTCGAGACCCTGCGCTTCGACGAGGAACTGCGCCGCTGCGTGTCCCGCGGCACCGACGCGGGCCAGATTTCCCAGCTCGCCCGCGAGCGCAATCTTCTCCGCGACCTCCGCACCGACGCCGCCCGCCGGGTGCGGGAAGGCGCCACCACCGTCGAAGAAGCCGCTTCGGCGATTATGTTCTAGCCCCGTGCATCTTCGCGGCCGGCCCCCTGTCCAAGGGTGAAGACCAGCCGCAGCAAGCCATCCCATGAGCGCCTTCCAATACAACGCCATCACCCGCACCGGACGCTCGGTGGCCGGCACCATCGACGCGGACACCAGCGAGGAGGCCGGCCAGCTCCTGCTCGCCCGGGGGCTCACCCCCCTCGACCTGCGCCCCTCCCGCTCCCTCCTCCAACTGCCCAACCTCGACCATTTCCGCGCCGCCCTGCGCGGCCTCAAGTCACGCGACCTGATTCTCTTCACCAAGCAATTCTCCACCATGCTCCGAGCGGGCATGCCCGTCCTCCGCCTCCTGCAAGTCCTCGAGCAGCAGACCGAGAGCCCCCGTCTCCGCAGCGTCACCCGCGACATTCTCGAGCGCGTCCAGCGCGGCGAGTCCCTCCACCGCTCCTTCGCCGCCCATCCCGCCGTCTTCCCCCCCCTCTACTCGAACATGATCAACGCGGGCGAGACCAGCGGTGCCCTCCCCGAGGTCCTTGAGCGCCTCACCATCATCATGCAGCACGAGGACAAGGTCCGCAACGACGTGCGCGCCGCCTGCCGCTACCCGGTCATCGTCGTGCTCATGCTTGTCATGGCCTTTTTCGTCCTTCTCACCTTCGTCATCCCCAAATTCGCCGCGCTCTTCGAAAAGGGTGGCGTCGCCCTCCCCATCCCCACCCGCATCTGCCTCGGGCTCTACAACTTCCTGTGCGACCATTGGATCGTCCTCCTGGTCCTGGCCAGCGCCCTGTTCGTCGGCTTCACCTTCGCCATGCGCACCGCCGCCGGGCGCCTGGTCCGCGACCGCTTCCTCCTCCGCCTCCCGGTTCTGGGACAGCTTTTCATCAAAGCCGCCATGTCCCGCTTCGCCAGCATCTTCGCCATCCTCCAGTCGAGCGGCGTCAGCGCCCTCGACGCCCTCTCCATCCTCCGCGACACCATCGGCAACGAAGCCATCGCCATCGAGTTCGACAAGGTCTCCGACCAGCTCGTCGAGGGCCGCGGCATCGCCGCCCCCCTCCGCTCCGCCCGCTACTTCCCCCCCATGGTGGTGAACATGACCGCCGTCGGCGAGGAGTCCGGCGCCCTCGACGAACTTCTCCGTGAAGTAGCCGAACACTACGACGTCGAGGTGCAGTACGCCACCAAGGGGCTCTCCGACGCCCTGGCCCCCCTCCTCACCGTCGGCCTCGCCTTCATTGTCGGCTTCTTCGCCCTCGCCATTTTCCTCCCCATGTGGGACTTGTACAAAATCGCCCAGTAGAGGCCCCGCCCGGGCCGGCGCGGCCCGATTACACGACATGCTGAATTTCGTCTTCAAATCCACCTGGAAAACCGCCTTCGTCGCCGCCGCCGCCAGCGCTCTCATCCTGCTTCTGGTGCAGACGGCCGACCACTTGCCGGGAAATTGGCGGAACCTCGCCGGCATCCTCCGCACCTTCGCCTGGCTCGCCGTTCTCGGCAACGCCGTCTTCGTCTTCTGGATGGTCCACCGGCTGGCCGCCCCCATGCGCAATCTGGTGGACCAGGCCCGCGTCCGGGGGCTCGCCCCCGAGCCGGAGGCCGCTGCGTCCCCCGTCACCCTCCGCCCCCACACGGACGAACTCGGCGAGATGGCCGACATCTGCCAGCGCATCACCCGCGCCCTCTCCCTCCTCGAGGCCCGCCAGCTCTTCCCCGAAATCGTCTGCGGCTCCCGCCCCATGCTCCAGGTCCTCACCGTCATCGAGCGCGTCGCCCGCACCGACACCACCGTCCTCGTCCAGGGCGAAAGCGGCACCGGCAAGGAGCTGGTCGCCCGCAGCATCCACCGCCGCAGCCCCCGCCAGGACCGCCCCTTCGTGCCCATCAACTGCGCCGCCATCCCCGCCAGCCTCCTCGAAAGCGAACTCTTCGGCCATGAGAAGGGTGCCTTCACCGGTGCCCACCAGCGGCGGGTCGGACGCTTCGAAACCGCCGAGGGCGGCACCGTCTTCCTCGACGAGATCGGTGAAATGCCCCTCGACATGCAGGCCAAGCTCCTCCGCGTTCTCCAGGAACGGGTGGTCACCCCCGTCGGCGGCAACCGCACCGTCCCCGTCAACGTGCGCGTCGTCGCCGCCACCAACCAGAACCTCGACGCCATGGTCGCCGCGGGCACCTTCCGCCAGGACCTCTTCTTCCGCCTCAGCGTCCTGCCCCTCCGCCTCCCCCCCCTGCGCGAGCGTCCCGAGGACATCCCCATTCTCGTCCACGCCTTTCTCCACCGCCTCGCCCGGCCTTCCACCCACATCTCACCCGAAGCCATGCGCTTCCTCGCCGCCCACCCCTGGCCCGGCAACGTCCGCGAACTCGAAAACGCCATCGAGGCCGCCCTCGTCATCGCCGAAGACACCATCCGCCCCGAACATCTCCCCCCCCGCATCGCGCCCGAC
>LVAZ01000414.1 GCA_001603055.1 Victivallales bacterium Lenti_02 | reverse complement strand
ACGGCGAGCAGCGCCGAGGCCAGGAACAGCCAGGCGGGCGCGTGGGTCAGCGGCAGGCCGCTCGCCCACAGCCGCAGCCACAGCACCAGCCAGAGCAGCCCGTTCGCCGCCTCGACCAGCGGATAGCGCGCCGAAATGGGCAGGCCGCACTGGCTGCACCGCGCCCGCAGCACCAGCCAGCTCACCAGCGGGATATTCTCCCAGGGCCGGATCGCGTGCCCGCACTTCGGGCAGTGGCTCGGCGGATGGCTCAGCGACTCGCCCCGCGGCAGCCGCCACACCACCACGTTCAGAAAACTCCCCACGCACAAGCCGAAAGTCGCCACCACCAAGGTCGCGAACCAGAGAATCTGCCCGACAATCGCCCGGTCGAAAATCGCCATGAACGCTCCCTGCGTGAAAAGAGAAAGGCGCTGGTGCCGTTTCCCCTATTCTACTCCATCTTCCCCCATTCCGCGCCTTACCTCCCCAAACTCAATCCTCGGTCGGTCGCCAGAGCTTGCAGGAAGGGCCCGGAAGCCTACAGTCTTCCGGAACTCACCGGATTGCATCAAGGCCCACGCAATTTGAACGACCTGGCTTCCGAAACATGGGGCGAAAAAAGCATGGTTGTGGGGTCTTCTCACGACCGCGCAGAACGCCCTGTCGATCTTTTCGCGTGGAGCGGCCGCGTCCTCGCGGCCACCCGTCCCGCGCCATGCCCACCTTTCCGGTTGGCCGACCCGCTCCCGGCGCTACGCGCCGTGCGGCGGAGACCGCCGCGCTCCATGCGTTTGGTTGGTCGGGCGGTGGCGGAAGGTGTCCTGTCTGCGCGTTCCGGTGAGCTACAGTCTTCCCCGCCGTCTCCCCAGCCACAACCGGAACCGCGCCTTTGAAGCGACACATCGACCTGACCCGGGGCAGCGTTGCCAAGCATCTGACCCTGCTCACTCTGCCCATGATCGGCGGCATCTTCGCGATCATGGCCTACAATCTCACCGACACCTATTTCGTCTCCCGTCTGGGGACGGAGGAGCTGGCGGCGATCACCTTCACCTTCCCGGTGGTGATGGTGGTGGGGGCGCTCGCCCTGGGCATGGGCATGGGGGCCGGTTCCTGCATCAGCCGCGCCCTGGGCGCCGGCGACTTCCACCGGGTGCGGCGGCTGGCCACCGACGGGCTCGTCCTCTCCCTCCTGATCGTGGCGGCGGTCGGTTTTCTCGGCCTGCTGACCATCGATCCGGTGTTCATGGCGCTGGGCGCCAAGGCCGAGCAACTGCCGCTGATCCGCGAGTACATGGTCCTCTGGTACAGCTTCGTGGCGGTGACCGTTCTGCCCATGGTGGGCAACCACATGATCCGGGCCACCGGCAAGACCGTCCTGCCCAGCCTGCTGATGATCCTCGGGGCGCTGCTGAACGTCGTGCTCGATCCCATTCTGATTTTCGGCTGGGGGCCGGTGCCCTCGCTGGGCATCTACGGGGCCGTTCTCGCCACCGTGGCAAGCCGCTTCGTGAGCGGCGCGATTCTGCTCTGGATGCTGGCCCGCCACTACGGCATGCTCGATCTGACCCGGCCCCGCTGGCACGAGCTGCTGGAATCCTGGAAGGCCATGCTCCAGGTGGCCATCCCGACGGCGGCGACCGAGATGCTCATGCCCGCCTCGCGGGCGCTGCTGGTGCGGCTGGTGGCCCGCTACGGCGTCTTCGCCGTGGCCGCCGTCGGCGCGGGAATGCGCATCGAGCAGTTCCTCTACATCGTCCCCATCGCCATGGGCACCTGCCTGATTCCCCTGGCCGGGCAGAACTGGGGGGCGGCGCGGCTGGACCGGGTGCGCCGTGTGCGCACCTGCTCGGCGGCCTTCGACATCAGCTACGGGCTGCTCAGCTTTCTCCTGGCCCTGGTCGCGGCGGGGCCCATCGCCCGCCAGTTCAGCGACAAGCCCGAGGTGGTCGTCCAGATCGTCTGGTACGTGCGGGCCATTCTTCTCGGCTCGGCCCTGCACCATGTGGGCGTGCATACGGGGTACTTGTTCAACGCCATCAACCATCCCGGCTGGGCGGCCCTGTTCAACGCCCTGCGCATGCCCATCATCATGATTCTCTGCGCCTGGCTCGGCATGGCCCTGGGGGACCTGCACGGGCTCTTCCTCGGCCTCGGCATCGCCCCCGTCTTCAGCGGCGCCATCGGCCTCGCCTGGTTCGAGTTCGCCATCCGCCGCGCCGAGCGGAAACAGGCCGCCGTGCCCGGGCCGGCCGGGCCGGAATAAACCGTATCCCTATTCCGCCGTGCCGTTTTCGATGGTCGCCGTCTCTCCCGCCTGCAGCTCGATCCGGGCGGGCAGCGCCAGCGTCTGGCTCGCGCCGTCCCGTTCCACCCGTGCCGCGGACCATCCGGGCACGGCCAGGGTCAGCGTTCCGTCCCGCCGGGCGACGACCTTGACCCACTGCGTGCGGCCCCCGCTCCGTTCGGCCGAGACGAGGAACCCGCCCGGCTGCGGCAGGTCGCGGAAGCCCGCCTCGCGCCAGGCGGCGGGCACGGCGGGAAAGACCTTGGTCACCCCGCCCCGGGTGTGGACCAGCATCTCGCACAGCGCCGTGGCCCCGGCGGCCGTGCCCTCGAACTGCATGATCTCGTTGGTCTCGCGCGCCCCGCCGATGTCCTTGTAGCGGTGGGCGCTCACCCCGTGGAAACGGGGCAGGTAGACGGTGGTCATGGTCTCGTTGATGAACACCGCCCGCCACACGTTCAGCAGCACCAGCGGCGCCTCGGCCAGGCCCCAGCGCGCCTCGATGATCGCGGCCCAGGGATAGCACCATTCGCTCCACGCCCCCATGCCCATCTTCAGCCAGTGCTCGATCCCGTTGGCCACCTGCTCCTGCTCGGTCCCGTCCAGCTCGTGGAGCAGGTCGAAGGGGTAGATGCAGCCAAGATGGGAGTGATGGCGGTGGCAGACCGCCAGGTCCTGCCCCTCCCAGATGCCGATCCGCCGCCGTCCGTCCGGCCCCGCCACCGTGCAGAAATGCGGCGCGCGCGCCCGGATGTCGAGCCACGCGGGATCGGGCTCGATGCCCAATTCCGCGCAGGCGGCGAGCAGATGGCCGAGCAACATGTGGATGCAGGCGAGCTGCATGGACGAGTTCGGGCCGTCCTGGCGCGGAGCCTCGAACATGGTCGCCGAAACCCCGTACTCGGGCGAAACCGAGACCGGCAGCCAGAGGGTGCCGTCGCCCCGCTCCTCGAGCATTTCCTGATACACCCGCAGCACGCCCCGCAGGAAGGGCAGCGCCCGGTCGCGCAGGAAATCCCGGTCGCCGGTGTAGTCGAAATAGAGCCAGTAGAGATGGCCCAGCCAGGCGGTCACGGCCTGGTCGATGGCGCTGTGGGGCGAGAAACCGAGCTGGCACTGGCGGCCCTCGTCGTTCAGGGTGTGGCTCAGCAGCAACCCGTCGTCGATGCCCACCAGCACCCTGGCGTTGTGGCGCATGGCTTCCCGGTAGGGGGCGGAATCGAGCAGGTCGAACAGCCGCAGGGCGTGGGCCGTGTTGCCGCCGCAGAACGCGAAGGTGTAGATTTGCTCGATGTTGACGTTGATCGTGTAGTCGCCGCCCCACGGGGGAAACTGGTACTCCTCGATCCACGGCCCTTGCAGGGGGCAGGGCTTGGGGGCGTTGGGATTGGTGGCGCAGCCCCATTTGTAGTGGGCATAGACCAGAAAGTCGCTCCAGAAGGGGTCGGGAATCCGGAGATCGGGCGTGCGGGCCCAGTAGTCCGCCCACCAGCGGTCATTTTCGGCCAGCAGGGCCTCCCCGCTCAAACCGGCCAGCAGGGCCTCGGCCTTCGCCTGGCTGGCGGCGGCATCCCCGCCGAGACAGAGGGTGAGGGCGAAACCATCCGCCCGCCNNGCCGTCCGCGAGCATCCGGGGCGGCTCGAAACCGCGCCTGCCGAACTCCTCCCCGCACCATTCCCAGGCCGGACGGCAGACCACCTCCCCGATCAAACCGGCGGGATCGCGCAGCCAGACCGCGTCGGTCGCCGGGCCCATGACCAGCTCCAGCCGGGCCGACGAGCCGGCGACCGCGACCTCGATCCGGCCCCGGGCGCAATCCACCGTGCCGGACACCAATGTCAGTCCCGGCCGGAGCCGGAACTCGAACCGCCCCACCGGCAGCAGCGTGCTGGGCCGCGCCCCGCTCCGCCACAGCTCCGCCGTATGGGGGTTGAGAACCTTCTGCGTCTCCTTCGGATCACCCGTGGCATAGGCCTCCTTCA
>LVAZ01000413.1 GCA_001603055.1 Victivallales bacterium Lenti_02 | reverse complement strand
GTCGAGGTCTCACCTTTCATAGATCACCTCCCCCCGTTCGACTTCCGAGAGGAAGCTGCCCGGTTCGGGATCGGGACGGATGGGGACGACATCCACCGGAATCCGTCGGGTCACCGGCCGGATGCGCCTGCGGTAGCGCAAAGCGAGGGACAGATAGGGTTCCCGGCTGGTCTGGAACACCGCCACATCCATGTCGTGCGGCTCGTCCGAACTCAGGAACGACCCGAACACAACGATCCGCTGAACTTCCTCGTCGCCACTCAGGCACTCGACCACGGCGCGCTTCAACTGCTCTTTCTGCTCACGGTCAAGTCTCATGTTGTGCTCCTTGCGGATTGGATCATGCCGTAAGCTAGTCCCTTTGCGCCCGCGAATCCATCCCGGCCAGGAATCACTGGTTCCGGCGGCGTTGACAATGGCCGTTTCCCGGCGATGCTATGGGGACTGCCCGCTCCGGAGGAAGAAGGAGAGGGCCACGGAACCCTTGCCGGAGACCGCCATGCAGCGCCTTGCCCTCCTTGCGATTCTCGTCGGCGGAACGCTTTCCGCCCAGACCGCCAACTTGCTGTCGAATCCCGGTTTCGAGGAGGTGGCCGACGGCCGCCCGGCGGGCTGGAACGCGCACAACTTCGGCACCGGCGGGCTGGCGCGGGTCGAGACGGGCGGGGCGTTTGCGGGCGAACGCTGCGTGGCGCTGGAAAGCCGCGACGGTGCGGAGCGCATCGCCTGGCGGTCGGTCGTGCCTCTGCCGGAACCCACGCCCTATGTCGCCGCCGGGGGCTGGTACCGTACCGAAAACGTGGCGGAGGACGGGCGGCGCGGAGCCAGTTTCCGCGTCCATTTCCACGGCACCCGGGACGGGCGGATGCGGGAAATCGGGCTGCGCCAGGATTTCTTTCCGCCCAGCGCGGAATGGACCAGGGCCGGGGAGAAGGTGTACCCCGTCCCGCCCGGCACCGAGCGGATCGAGCTGCAAGTGTTCAACTGGCTGACGCCGGGCATCACCCGCTGGGACGATGTCTGGGTCCGCCCGGTCAGCAAGGAGGAATACGCCGCCATGCCCGCCGAACTCAAGCCCCCCGTCCCCCCCGTTGCCAATGTGACCCTCGAAGCCGAGTCGGCCCGGCTCGATCCCGCCCGCGCCGCCGTCTTCGAGCAGGACAGCTTCGCCAGCAAGCAGGGCGTGGCGCTCAGGGACGGCCAGACCACCAACGTGGGCAATCCCGCCGCCGCGCCCGATCTGGTCTTCCCCTTCGCCGCCGCCCAGCCGGGGCGCTACCTCATCCGCTCCCACGCGGCCACCGACGCCAAAGGCACCGAGGCCATGCGCCGCGCCCGCGGCAAGCAGGATTCCCTGTACCTCATGCTCGCCATCGGCGACGCCAGGCCGACCCAGCGGGTGGTCTTCGTCCCCTGGAGCAAACCGCAAAGTTGCGTCCAGACCCTCGGGATATTCACCTTCACCGGCGAGGAGCAGGAAATCAGGGTCTGGCTCCCGGAGGGCACCCGCCTCGACTACCTGCAAATCCTCCCCTATGTACCCCCCAGGGTTCCCGACGCGGTCGCCGCCTACCAGCCCACCGTCGTTCCCCCCGCCACCCGGCCCCGGCTCTGGCTGAACGAGACCTCCCTGCCCCAGATTCGCGCCAACCTCGAACGGGGCGAGAACGCCGCCCACTGGCAGCGCCTGCGCGAGCGGGCGGAGAAGCCCTTCGCCTTCACCGTCGCGCCGAACACGGAAGTCGGCCACAACAGCGCCCTCGAGGCCGCCGCCGTCGCCAAGGCCTTCGTCTGCCTGATGACCGGCGAGGAGGCCCCCGGCCGCGAGGCGATCGACCTCACCCGCGACTACCTCGCCGCCGTCGAATTCGGCAATCTGCTCGACATCACCCGCGAGATCGGCCGGGCCATCTATTCCGCCTCGCTGGTCTACGACTGGTGCTATGGCCTGATGACCCCCGAGGAGCGGGAGATCATCCGCGCCAACCTCATGCGGCTGGCCGACGACATGGAAATCGGCTGGCCCCCCTTCCGCCAGATGGTGGTGAACGGCCACGGCAACGAGGCCCAGGTGAACCGCGACCTTCTCGCCATGGGCATCGCCATCTACGACGAGGACCCCGTGCCCTACCAGTACTGCGCCTACCGCATCCTCGAGGAACTGGTCCCCATGCGGCGCTTCGAGTATCAGTCCCCCCGCCACAACCAGGGCGTCAGCTACGGCCCCTACCGCTATGGCTGGGACCTCCACGCCGCCTGGCTCTTCCGCCGCATGACCGGCGGGAAGGTCTTCGACGACAACCTCGGCGGCGTCTACGACCAATGGCTCCACATGCGCGTGCCCGACCACCGCATGCTCCGCGACGGCGACGGCTTCTCCGACGGCAACCCCGCCAACCTCGGCCTCACCCCCCTCCTCAACTACGCCTACACCGGCAACCCCCTCGTCAAATGGGACTTCCTCCGCCAGGGCGGCATGAGGGGCGACCCGCTCATGATCCTGCTGCTCAACGACCCGGACCTGGAACCGGCGGCGGGGCTGGACGACCTGCCCTACACCAAGGACTTCGGCCCCATCCTCGGCTCGATGATCGCCCGCACCGGCTGGAACATGGGCCGCAACGCCGGGGACGTCGTGGTCGAGATGAAGGGCGGCGGCTACAACTTCGGCAACCACCAGCACGCCGACGCGGGCAGCTTCCAAATCTACTACCGGGGGCTCCAGGCTGCGGACCTCGGCCAGTACCGATTCTACGGCACCCCCTACGACTCGAATTTCTGCAAGCGCTCGGTCTCCCACAGCATGCTGCTGGTGGTGGACCCCGAAGAAACCTTCCGGGGCACCACCACCAACGACGGCGGCACCCGCTCCGTCCGCTCCTGCCCCCTGACCCCCGAGCAGACGGTCACCGACCCCCTCTTCGCCAACGGTGAAGTCCTCTCCGCCAGCTTCGGCCCCAATCCCCAGCGCCCCTACTTCAGCCACTTCGCCGTCGATCTAAAATCCGCCTACAGCGACAAAATCGGGAGCTACGTGCGGAGCTTCTGCTTCCTCAACCTCGACAACGAGCAGACCCCGGCGGCTTTGCTCGTCCTCGACACCCTGACCACCGCCAAGCCCGAGTTCCGCAAATACTGGCAGGTGAACACCCTCAACCCGCCCGAACCGACGGCGGACGGCGTCATCCTGCGCAACGGCAGCGTCGGGGGCAACGGCAAGGTGGACCTGCGCATGCTCCTCCCCCGGCCCGCCGAGCGCACCCTCGACATCCTCAGCGGCCCCGACGCCAACAGCGTCTTCGGCACCCGCTTCGAAGCCCCCTTCCCCGACCGCCCCGAGGCCAACGGCCACCGCCTTCTTTTCTCACCCAAGGCGGACCGGGACCAGGAGGTCTTCCTCACCGTCATGCTCATGACCGACGAAACCGCGCCCGAGCTGCCCGTGGCCTTGGCGGAAACCGAAGCCGCCTATGTTCTGTCCCTGGCCGACCGGGTGGTGGCCCTGAGCCGCACCGGCAAGCTGATCGAGGCCGCCTTCGCCATCGAGGTGCCGCCGGGCGACAACCGCCAGCTCCTGCTGGCCGGGCTCGCGCCGGGCGCCTGGAGCATCGCGGGCGGCCAGACCGCCTGCAACGTCCGGGTCGAGGCGGGAAAACACACGGCCTTCGCCGTCGTCCCCGGCGGCAGCTACCGCATCGCGCCCCAAGCCATCCCCGGCGCGCCCGAATACGCGGCCCTCGCCGACTTCATGCCCGCTCCCCCGGTCTCGCTGAACCGCCGCATCTTCGTGGAGGGACGCATGCTGCCGGACGCGCGGCTGCACCTCGTGGACAGCCAGCGCCTCCTGCCCGCCAAGGCGGTCGGCGAAGCCCTCGGCCTCACCGTCACCGAAACCGCCGGGGAGCTGCGCCTGAGCGACGGCAACCGCACCGCCGTGTTCCGCGCGGACAGCGGCCAGTTCACCCTGAACGACCGCCCCTTCGCCATCCCCGTCCCCGCCCGCGTCAAGGACGGCGTCTGGCTGGTGCCCGAGGACATTCTGGCGGTCGTCGCCGGGCGCGGCCTCGTCCGGGACGTAAACGCCGACTCGGTCGAGTTCCCCGCCACCCCGCGCGCCTGGCCCCGCGAAGTGCTCTGGATCGAGGCCAACCGGGAGTCCGACCCGCTCGCCCTCCATACCCTGCTCATCGATCTTCCCGGCCGCAGCGAATACTGGGCTGCCGAGGGCCAGGATGTCCGCGTCGATCTCACCCTCCGCGAGGGCACCGTCCTCCAGGGCGTCGGCATCCAGTGGCACCAGGGCAACCGGCGGCAGGCCAAGTTCGCCATCGAGACGAGCGAGGACGGCGAAACCTGGCAGCGGGCCTTCGAGGGCACCAGCTCCGGCAAAACCGCCGACCTGGAAACCTACGAGTTCGCCCCCCGGCCAGCCCGCCATCTGCGTTTCCTCGGCTTCGGCAACTCCGCCAATCTTTGGAACTCCCTCGTCCACTTCCGCGTCATCCCCGCTGCCGAATAACCCCCGCCGGAGGTCTGGCATGACGATCCGCCCCGTCGCTCTCGCCCTGTTCGCGGTTCTGGCCCTGCCCGCTCAAAATCTATTGGTCAACCCGAGTTTCGAGAACCACACGAAGGGCGAGCCGGACGGCTGGCGCTGGGAGGGTGGCGCGGCCAAGGCCACGGTCGCCGTGGACACCGACGTGGCCCGTTCGGGCAAGGCTTCGCTGCGCCTGAGCAACCCGACCCCCAAGGCGCCCCATGTCTTCGGCACCCTCACCCAGACCGTGGCCGTTGCCCCCAATACCACCTACAGCTTCTCCTGCCATGTGCGCAGCGCGGACGCGGGCACCGCCTGGATCGGCGGCGGCGACAAATGGCAGCACCGCGTGACCTTCCCCCCCCGCACCGGCGGCGAATGGCACCGGGTCGCGGGCCGTTTCACCACCGGCCCCGGCGAAACCAGTTTCACCCTCCGCATTCTCAGCGAAAGCCCCACCGACGCCCTCTGGATCGACGACGTCCAGCTCGAAGTCGGCGAGGAACCGACCCCATTCGTCTACCTCGCCCCCCTCGCGCCCGGCGAAGCCCGCCTCGAACTCACCCCCTTCGCCCC
>LVAZ01000412.1 GCA_001603055.1 Victivallales bacterium Lenti_02 | reverse complement strand
GGCACCTACCATCTCGACGAACCCCTCGCGCTCGGGCCGGAGGACTCGGGCACGGCGGACCATCCGGTGGTCTACACCGCCGCCGAGGGCGAGCGGGCAATTCTCAGCGGCGGGCGCCCCGTCACCGGCTGGCAGCGCGGCGAGGACGGCGTCTGGCGCGCGCCGGTGCCCGACGCCCAGGCCCTGGACTGCCGCCAGCTCCGCGTGGGCGACGAGCGCCAGCGCCTCGCCCGCTTTCCCAATTTCGACCCCCGGAACCCCACCGCCGGCGGCTGGCTCTTCGCCCGCTCCCGCAGCGACCACAGCGCCTGGTACACCACCGTCGCCAACATCCACACCCCCGGCGACTTCATCCGCTGGAACATCGATGTCCCCGCCGCCGGCACCTATCAGCTCTGGCTCTACTACGGCCAGCACATGCAGCCCCACGGGCGGAACAACAACGACGACAAAATGACCGTCCGCGTGGACGGCGGCGAGGAGGTCTGGCTGAAAAACCTCGCCGACACCGGCGGCTGGAGCCAGCAGGCCTGGAGCCGCTGCGCCACCCTCGAACTGCCTGCGGGCAGGCATTCGCTCACCTGGACCAACCGCCAGGGCGGCGGCATCAATCTCAACGCCCTGGCCCTCTGCTCCGATCCCGGCTTGCAGCCGCAGGGCATCGGGCCGGCCGCCCCCGCCGACGCCCACCTCCTCGTCGTCCAGGCCCAGAACTACGCCGAGGCCAAGGGCCGCGAACTCTCCGTCAACCAGGGCAGCGGCTATGCGGGCAAAGCCACCGAACTGCCCTTCGGCGTGGGCGAGATCCCCGCCGCATGGAACCTCGACGGCGCGCAAATCCAGATTTTCCCCGCCTGGGGCTGGGTCGGCGGCAAGGTCCAGATCGGCGGCGTGGACCACGACAAGGGCATTCTCCGCCTCGCGGGCAAGAACGCCAGCCAGAAGATCGAGCTGGGCAACCGCTACTATCTCGAAAACCTGCGCGAAGCCCTCGACGAACCCGGCGAGTTTGTCCTCGACCGGCAGGCGGGCGAGGTGCTGCTCATCCCCCGCCGCGCGGACTTCGCCGGGGCGGATGTCGTGGCTCCCCGCCTCGACCGCCTCGTCCACCTCAAGGGCGAGGGGACGGCCTGGGCCGAACACATCCGCTTCGCCAATCTCGAATTCCGCGACACCCGCTATTCCCTCGAAGTGGACAGTCTCTACACCCCCGACGACGCCGCCGTCTGGGTGGACCAGGCCCGCCACATCGCCCTCGACGGCTGCACCTTCACCCTGCTCGGCGGCTACGGGGTCAAGTTCCTCAACCGCAGCCACGACGGCACCGTCACCCGCAGCCAGTTCCACAACCTCGGCCAGGGCGGGGTCATCGCCCGCGGCACCGACGAGACCAAGCCTTCGGACGTCACCGTCGCCGGCTGCCGCATGCACGATCTCGGGCTCTTCTACCAGCATGTCGCCGGCGTCTACGTCACCTGCGGCGACCGCTTCCGCGTCGCCCACTGCGACATCCGCGACGTGCCCCGCTACGCCATCAGCTTCAAGTCCTACAGCGCCACCGCCCGCTCGCATCACTGCGTGGCCGAGTTCAACGACATCCGCCGCACCAATCTCGAAACCAACGACACCGGCGCCATCGAGACCCTCGGCCGGGACCGGGGCCTCAGCGGCAACCTCATCCGCCACAATCTCATCCTCGACACCGTCGGCATGAAGCACACCCCCGACGGCAAGATTCTCAGCCCCTTCTACACCTGGGCCATCTACCTCGACGACTATTCCAGCGGCACCACCGTCTACGGCAACATCTGCGCCCGCCAGTTCCGCGCCGGCTACCACAACCACCTCGGCTTCGACAACACCGTCGAAAACAACATCTTCGTCGATTCCGTCCAGTACCAGGCCGAATGGAACGGCCGCGCCGAAATGCGCCGCAACCGTTTTGTCGCCAACATTCTTGTCTACCGCGAGCCGACGGCCGTCTATATCCGCTCGGGCGGCTGGAACCGGGAGGTGCTCGAGAAGTGCGACCGCAATCTCGTCTGGTGGACCGGCGGCAATCTCGCCGAGGCGCCCGGCATCACTCCCGCCGGCACCTGGTCCCAGTGGCGCGAACTGGGTTTCGACGAGAATTCCCTGATCGCGGACCCCCTCTTCCAGGATGCGGGCAAGGACGACTACCGTCTCCGCCCCGAGTCGCCCGCCTGGGGCCTCGGCTTCAAGCGCATCCCCGTCGAGCAGATCGGCACCCGGGGCTACCGCCCCTGACCGGGACGGCTACCGTTCCGGGGCGGGGGCGAGGCCGGGGACCATGACCCGGCGCGGCGCGGGCTGGGGGGCCAGTTCGAGGATGCCCTTGCCGTCCAGCCGCCAGGTCTCGGCGGTCGCGGGACGCCAGGTGACCATCTCCCCGGAACCGGGTTTGCAGACGGTCGCATTGAAGGCGACCTGCCGGCTCCCGGCCGGATCGAGCCCGAGGGCGCGGAGGGAGATTTTCCACTCGATGGTCCAGGAAGTGCCGCGCGGATGGAGTTTGGCCCGGATCGCCGTGTTCTCCGAGAGGCGCTCGATCTCCTTCGGCTTGGCCCCGCCCAGGCTGGGAATCTGGAACCGCATGCTCGGGTAGCCGCGGAGGATGTATACGGGGGCTTCCGGATCGCCCGCCGCCTGGAAGGCCAGCTCGACGCCGTCGTTCTCGCCCCAGACGCTATCCTTGCGCAGGGGCTGGTCCGGGTTGATCTGGCTGTGGACGGCGACGTAGAGCCAGAGCCGGTCGCGCGTGATCCAGACTTGGCTGGGCTGCCGGGCCGGTTCGAGATCGTGGGAGGCGTTCAGGGTCATGGCGGCGGCGGGGTTCAGCCCGAGCCATTCGTCCGGATCGAGCCTGCCGTCGAGGGAGATGGGCCGGTCGACGGCGGGCACCGGATAGCGGTCCCGTCCGGGCAGGGGAAGCGTGGCGGCGCGCACCGGGGCCGGGGAGTTCGGCGCGGCGCAGCCAACGGCCAGCAACAGCAAGGCGAGGAAGGAGAGGGCCTGTTTCATGGGTTGGTCTCGTCGGGGGTGGCAGACAGGGAGCGCAGGGCCTGGATGCGGGCCAGGACGGGTGGATGGGAATACTCTAGCGCCACCGTCAAGGGATGGGGCGTCAGATTGCTCAGATTGTGGACCGAAAGCCGCTTGAGGGCGGTAATCATGGCCCCCCCGAGACCGGTCGCCTGCGCGGCGAAACGGTCGGCGGCATATTCGCAGCGCCGCGAAAAAGCGTTCAGGCCAAAGGCCAGCACCAACTCGACCGGGGTGTAGAGCAGGCCGAAGAACACCAGCCCCGCAGCCGCCGACGCCTCGACCCCGAAGGCCGCGAACAGCCCCTGATGGTGGAGGAAGACCGCCAGCAGCCGGAACAGCACGCCCAGGTGCAGCAGGTGCAGCGCGGTGAGCCACCAGATATGGCGCAGCCGCCAATGCCCCACCTCGTGGGCGGTGATGGCCAGCACCTCGTCCTCCGGATGCTGTTCGAGCAGGGTGTCGTAGAGGGCGATACGCTTGGCCTTGCCGATGCCGGTGACCATGGCGTTCGAGTGGCCCGAGCGGCGCGAGCCGTCCATCACCTGAACCCGGCGCACCGGAAAATGGTTCGCCGCCGCGAAATCCAGGATGCGGCGGCGCAGACTGCCCTCGGCGAGCGGCTCGAAGCGGTTGAACCAAGGCATGATCCAGGCGGGATAGACCGCCTGCATGAACAGCGAGAAACCCGCCACCGCCAGCCAGCACCACAGCCAGGCCAGCTCCCCCGCCCGGCCCAGCAGCCAGAGGATGCCCGCCAGCAGCGGCCCGCCGATCACCACCGCCAGCACCAGGCCCTTCAATGCATCCTTGACAAAGGTGCCGAGCGTCGTGCGGTTGAAGCCGAAACGGTTCTCCAGCACGAACACCCCGTACCAGGAGAAGGGCAGCGACAGCACCGTCCGCCCCGCCGCCAGCAGGGCCACGAACAGCAGCCCCCGCAGGACGGGGCCTTCCGCCCAGCCCGCCGTCAGCCGGTCCAGCCCGGCGAACCCGCCGCCGAACCAGAACACCAGCAGAATGAACAGGCTCAGTCCCGCCCGCGCCAGGCCGAACTTGGTCCGTTCCCGCAGATAGCGCTGGGCCTTGGCGTAGGCCGCCGCCTCGTAGACGTCCGCGAACTCCGCCGGCAGCGTGTCCCCGGCCGCCCGCAAATTCAGCCAGTCGGCCACGGCCCCGAGCGCAAAATCGCCCAGCAGGGCGAGCAGGATGACGAGGGAATAGATGTTGAAGGTCATGGCGGTGCCGGCTGGGTGTTGGAAGGAATCCCGGGCAATATCGTCCGGCAACTGGTGTTCCGCCTCTTGCCCCCGGAGGATTGCGCCCGCCGTTTCAGTTGCCTTGGGGAATAAATGGGTTACGGTCTTTTCTTTTTCCTCAACCCGGGTTCCGCATGAAACCGCTCCTGCTCTGCTGTCTGCTTGTTGCCATTCCTGCCACCTTCGCCGCCGACTGGCCC
>LVAZ01000047.1 GCA_001603055.1 Victivallales bacterium Lenti_02 | reverse complement strand
CCGGTCCGGCGGCAGGCCGAGGGTTTGGCGGGCCGCCGCCGCATCGCCGGGGCGGAAGAAGTCGGTTTCGACGCCGTTGTAGACCGTGCGCAGTTTGGCGGCGGGAACCCCGGCCTGGGCGAGGCGTTCGGCCAGGAACTGGCTGCGGGTGACGATGCCCGCCGCCTGGGTGCAGCCAGTCAGAATGACGCGCCGCCGCCAGGGCATGTCGAGGTATTGATGCGCGTCCGATCCCTGGGCGATGCCGAAGACCGGCAGATGACGGTTGCGGGCCAGCCGGAGAATGCCGCAGGCGTCCGGGAACAGCCAGCCGACCAGCACGGCGTCGGGCTGCATCTCCTCCACCGCCGCCGCGAAGGCGCGGCGCATGCCCCGCGCATAGAGGAGGTGGTTGAGCAGCGAGCCGATTTTCGGCGCGTAGGGGACGTGGACCACGCGCGGGGCCAGGGCCGCGTCCTCGGCCAGGGGGGCGTCCGCCTGGCGACGGACACCGTCGGCGTAGGGGGGAAGGAGGCGCGGACGGGCCACGATGACCCGGGCATCGTGTTCCGGGGCGAAGCGCCGCAGCAGCCGCGCGTTGGGCAGGCCGCGCGTCGGCTCGCTCTGGCTGGGATAGAGATTGGAGACGAAGAGGAGTTTCATCGCGTGCGCAGGTCGTCGCCCGCTTGCAGGGAGCGGTCCACGAAGAGGCGGTACCAGATTTCGAGGCAGAAGAGGGACCAGATGCGGTAGGTGTGGTCCGCCTGGCCGTGCTGATGCTGGTCGAGAATCTCGGCGACGTAGTCGCGGGCGAACCAGCCGGTGCCGAGCAGCCGCCCCTCGAGCAGCATCTCGCGGGTGAGGGTGCTCCAGTCGGTGCGCAGCCAGTCGCGGACGGGGAGTTCGAAACCCTGTTTCGGACGATAGATGGTTTCCCAGGGCAGGTGGCGCTCGGCCAGTTTCTTGAGCAGGTGTTTGCGGTTGCCACGCGGGACCTTGACGCGGGGGGGGATGCGCTGGGAGAGGGCTTGCAGTTCGCTGTCGAGGAAGGGGCTGCGAAGTTCGAGGGAATTGGCCATCGAGGCCACATCGACCTTGATGAGGTAGTCGTTCGGCAACCTTCCGACCAAGCTGTGGTAGAGCGCCTCGTCGAGCAGGGGCAGGCCGGCGGTTTCCTGGTGGTAGCGCTCGAAGATGTGCTGGGGGGCGTGGTCGCCGAGCAGCGCCCGCATCTCGGGGGTGTAGAGACGCTGTTTCTGGAGGGCGTTGAACCCCATGGTGTGGAAGCGGCGCTGGCGGAGGTCGGGATGGGCGTAGCTCAGCACGGTCTGCAAGCGCCCGAGGAAGGGCAGGCCGGAGCCGGTGCCGAGCAGCCGTTGCAGGGCCGCGACCCCGGCTTGCGGGCAGACGGCGCGGAGGCGGTCGGCCCAGTAGGCGGCCGCATAGATGCGGTAGCCGCCGAAGAGTTCGTCGCCGCCGTCGCCGGTGAGGGCCACGGTCACTTTCCGGCGGGCGGCCTGCGAGACGAAGTAGGTGGGCAGGCAGGAGGCGTCGGCGAAGGGTTCGCCGTATTCCGCGAGCAGGGTGGTGAGCACCCCGAGCACATCGGGTTCGAGGATGATCTCGTGATGGTCCGTGGCGTAGCGTTCGGCCACCATGCGGGCGTATCTCAGTTCGGAGAAGGAGGATTCGCGGAAACCGATGGAGAAGGTGAGGGGGCGCTGCAAATGGCGGGCGGCGTAGGCCACCACGAGGCTGGAATCGATGCCGCCGCTGAGGAAGAAGCCGAGGGGCACATCGCTGACCAGCCGCTTGGCGACGGCTCGGTCCAGAGTCGCGTCGATCCGTTCGAGCCATTCGTCCTCGCTCAGATCGAGTTTTTCGCGGAAATCGGGCCGCCAGTAGGTTTCGCGGCGGACGCCGGCCGGGGAATGGACCAGATACTCGCCGGGCCGCACCTTGCCCACGCCGCGCAGGATCGAGTGGTCCTGGGTGGGGGAGAAATGATGCAGGTAGCAGTCGATGGCCCGGGGGTCCATCTCGCCGGAAAAGCCGAATTCGAGGAAGCAGCGGGCGTCGGAGGCGAAGAAGAGAGTCCCCGCTCGTTCGGCCGTGAAAAGCGGCTTTTTGCCAAAACGGTCGCGGGCGAGGAGGAGGGTCCGGCGCGTCCGGTTCCAGGCGGCGAAGGCGAACATGCCGTCGAGCCGAGCCACCAGACTTTCGCCCCATTCCTCGAAGCCGTGGACCAGCACCTCGGTGTCCGTGTGGGTGGCGAAGCGGTGCCCCGCCGCCTCCAGCTCGCGGCGGAGGTTCTGGTAATTGTAGATTTCGCCGTTGAAGACGACCTGGATGGTGCCGTCCTCGTTGGCGAGCGGCTGGTTGGCCCCGTCGGAGAGGTCGAGAATCTTGAGCCGACGGTGGCCGAGGCCCACGCATTCGTCGTCGTAGAGTCCGGCGGCGTCCGGCCCGCGCAGGCGCATCAGATCACGGGCGCGGACCAGACAGTCCCGTTCCGGGCGGGAACCGAGGAAATTGGCAAAGCCGCAGATTCCGCACATGGTTTGAACCTGGGATGGGTGCTAGTCGATGGCTTGGGGGGCGGGAGTTGGATCGGGTCGGGGGAAGTAGGCTTGGAGGGGCAGGTCGGCCGGCGTGTAGGCCTGGGCGTCGAGGATTTGCCGGACCCGCTCCCGGCAATGGGGGAGATAGGGGTTGGCGGGTTCGGGGAAGCGGCGGAGAATCTCCTCGTACAGCTCCAGTGCTTCGAGGGAACGTTCCCGGGCATACAGCTTTTCCGCGGCGAACACCCCGGCGGCAGGCGCGAACACGGTGTGGGAGCGGGTGATGTACCATTCTTTGAGAGGGGCGGGGTCCGGCTGTTCCAGGATGGCTTGCAAGCTGGTGCGCAGTCTGTCTTCCAGCCGCTGGTATTGGGCGCGGAGTTCCTGGTTGGCTCTCTCCAGATCGGCCAGCCGGATTTTCCTTTCGGCCAGATATTCCGGAGGTGGGGATTTCGCGTCACCCGGATGGGCGACGGTTTCGCTGATTTTCCGGTAGTTCCGCTCGGCGTTTTTCGTCTGGGGTTCGAGTTCGGCCAGGGATAGCTTGAGGGTCTTGATGTCGAACTCCAGCCGGCCTTGCAGAGCCAGCAGTTCGTTGTGCTGGTCGGCGGCCAGCCGTTTCTCGGCGGCGATTGCCGCCAGCGCGGCCTGGCATTGGTCGTCGATCTCCCGGATGCGCACGGGGCGTTGCTCGGCAACTTCCCGGAGCGTTGCTCCCGTTGCCCGCAGTTCGGCCCCGGTCATGCCCAGCAAAGCCAGCGCCACCAGCCAGCCGAGCCAGGCGAAACGCGAGGCGGTGGACGGGGCGGCTGGGTTTGGCTTGTCGCTCGGCATGCTAGAGGGCTTTCCCCGGTTCGCTGGCCATGCGGATCATCTGTTCCCAGGTGGCGGCATTGCGCTCGGCCTGGCTGATCCGCTCCTCGATTTCCTCGCGCTCCTCGTTGGAGGCGAGGGCGGATTCGCCCGCGAGCTGGCGCAGACGCTCGGTTTCGGCCACCAGACGGAGGATGGCTTCCTTCAGGTAGTCTTCCTGAGCCCTGCATTCTTCCCGCAGCGCTAGGGTTTCGGCGTATTTTTCCTGCAGCTTGGCCAGGAATGCCTGTTGCTCCTCGCAGGACTTCCGGGCCTGCCCGATGAGTTCGTCGGCTTGCAGGCGCGTTTCGGCCAGACTCGTTTCCAGGTCGGCCTCCGCCGCGCGGAGCCGGTTCGCGCCCCCTTCTTTGACGGCGACGAAGCCGAACAGGCAGATCAGGGCGATGCCCCATCCCATCCATTTCATGGCGGTTTCTCGAAAGGGGTTGCCTCTCCGTCGGTCCATACGGAACTCTGCGGTCCCGTTTTCGTTGGTCATCAAGCCGTTGGCCGGAGGGGCTGGGTCCAGGCCCGGCGTCCGGCGAAGTCGGTGACCATGGCGCGGATATAGGGAAGGTTGGCGCTGGCGGTCCAGAGGGCTTCTTGCAGAGGTTCGCCATGGTGGGAGGCGAAGAAGCTGCGGCCCTGGGCGCCCCGCCCGATGAAACTGATCTCGGCCACCGGGGAGCAACGCAGGAAGAAGGCCCCGTTGGCGTAGCCGAAGTCGGTGATTTCCGGGCCGCAACTGGCGTAGAAGGCACCCGCGCGCAGGGCTTCGAGGACTGCCTCGGAGGTGGCCTCGCGGGCGCGGATCATGGTCCAGCCGCCGTAGAGGTCGTCGTCATGGTGTACATCGTCCACCGCCACGGCCGGGAGCGTGGTTCCGGTGGCGAGCAGGTAGTCCCAGACCACGCTGCTGTCGCCCTTGCCGATCCGGCGGCAGGTCGAGTTGTAGACTTCGATTGCCAGCAGATGGTCGAGCGCCTGAATCTGCTCGATGGTCCTGCCGCACCAGTAGGGATGGGCGAGAATCACCTCGCCGCCCGCCGCCCGCGCCCGGTCGATGAGCGATTGGGCGGATTCCCCCTCGCCGCAGGCGAAACCGACCGGCACGTTCAGGCAGACCAGATGGTAGATGGGGCCGCCGGGACAGGCGGGATGGGCCTCGAGCGACTGGAGCAGCACCATGCCCGGACGGTCGAGTTCGGCAATGGGCACCACCGTGTGATGGTCGGTGATGGCCAGCACATCGTAGCCCGCGTCGCGGTACTGCTGCACCCGGGTGGCCGGCGGGGAGTCCCCGTCGGAGGCGGTGGTGTGGGCGTGGAGGTTGGCCTTGAGCCAGATTCCGGGCGTGGCGAAAGGGGTGCTGGGAGGCATAGGGGTATCCGGTCGGACAAAAGAAAAACGCGGGCTCGGTCGACCGCAGGCCGACGCGTCGCCCGCGTCCTTGTGGGTGGCGAGGTGCTATTCGAGCTCGATGGCTTCGACAGGGCACTCGTCGACGCAGGCACCGCAGTCGATGCATTCGTCTTCGTCAACCTTCGCCTTGCCGTTGACCATGCTGATCGCCTCGACGGGGCAGGTGCCCACGCAGCTTTCGCAACCCGTGCATTTCTTTGCGTCGATTTTTGCGGCCATTGTCATGCTCCACTAGTTCGAGTGTTGGAGGAGTCGCCGTTTTGCCAGCTCTCCGGTTCCGCGACGGCGGACGGAATGGCACAACGGGGAAAATATAGAGGAAAGACCGGGCAAAACAACGTCGCCCGGGTTTTTTCACGATACGTTACTGGGCAACTCCTCGCTCCCGACGCTGGCGGGAGGGAGGCGGAGTCGGTCCGGAATAAGGGATTCATCGACATGTCGCAGAACGAGTTCGAGGCTTTTCGCGAGCGTCTGGTCCAGGGCGGCTGCCACCCGGTGGCGCAGGCCATGTTCGGCTATTATTTCGCGCGTTTCCGGGCCGGCGACACCGGCGAGGTTCCGGAGGCGGAGATCGAGCCCCCGGCCGTCGCGCAACTGGTGTCCTACGAGAGCCTGCCCGCCGTCGCCGGGGAGACGCGGGGCCGGGTGGCGATGGTGAAGCTGAACGGCGGTCTGGGGACGAGCATGGGGCTGACCAAGGCGAAGTCCCTGCTCGAGGTGAAGCCCGGCCTGACGTTTCTCGACGTGATTGCCCAGCAGGCGCTGGTGGCGGCGGTGCCGCTGGTGCTGATGAACAGCTACAACACCCACGAGGACAGCATGGCCCGGCTGGCCGGGCGCTATCCCGAGCTGGCCGAACGCGGCCTGCTCCGGGCCTTCGTGCAGAACCGTTTCCCGCGCATCGAGCTGGCGGACGGCGGGGTGCGCCCCCTGAGCCTGCCCGAGGACGAGGCGAACTGGAATCCGCCGGGCCACGGGGACCTCTATCCGTCGGTCCTCATCACCGGCATTCTCGACGAACTGCTGGACCGGGGCATCGAGGTGGCCTTCGTCTCGAATTCGGACAATCTGGGCGCGGTGATGGACGACCGCATCGCGGCCCACATGCTGGCGCGGGGCGAGGAACTGCCCTTCCTGATGGAGGTGCGCGTCCGCGGCGAGATGGACCGCAAGGGCGGGCATCTGGCCCGGCGGCGGACGGACCGGCAACTGGTGCTGCGCGAGGTGGCGCAGTGCCCGGCGGCGGAACTGGACTATTTCCAGGACATTCAGCGCTACCGCTATTTCAACACCAACAACCTGTGGGTGAATCTGCGCGCGCTCAAGCGGGCGCTGACGGCGGCGTCCGACGGTTTTCTGCCCCTGCCGATGATCCGCAACACCAAGATGGTGGGCGGGCGCCAGGTGGTGCAGTTGGAGACGGCGATGGGGGCGGCGATCGAGCTGTTTCCGGGAGCGGCCGCCCTGGTGGTGCCGCGCAGCCGCTACGCGCCGGTCAAGACGGTCAACCATCTGCTGGCGATCCGCTCGGATGTCTATGCGCTCGATCCGGCCAGCAGCCAGTTGGTGCTTACCGGAGGGCGCACCGACCCGCCGGTCATCACCCTCGATCCGGAGCTGTACCGCACCGTGCCCCAGTTGGATGCGGCGTTTCCGGAGGGAATTCCCTCGCTGGCGCGCTGCACCAGCCTCACCATCCGGCGGCAGGCGGTGTTCCCGCCCGATGCCCGTTTCGAGGGCCAGGTGGTGATCGACTAGCGAAACCGTTTCGCCGCTTGCAGGAACCAGCCGGGGGGATAGCGTAAGGACCAGTGCTCGGGATGGTTGGGGCCATGCCCGAGCGGGGTTGCAGAACCCGAGTCCGTTCAGCGAGTGGAAAGGTGGAGCAAGCATGAAGGCAGCCATTACCGACGGCAAGGGCAAGGTGTGGATCGGCGAGGTGCCGCGGCCGGTGCCCGGCGACTACGAGTGCCTGTGCAAGACCAAGGCCTGCGCGACCTGCACCGGCACCGACAGCAAGCACATCCACGACAAGCTCCCCTGGGCGCAGGTCTATCCCGGTCTGCTCGGGCACGAGAGCGTGGGCGTGGTCGTCGAGGTCGGCAAGAAGGTCCGCAATTTCCGCGAAGGCGATGTGGTGTTGCGCCCCGCCGCCGCCTTCCCCGGCACCCAGCTTGGCGGCTACACCTCCATGTGGGGCGGGTTCGCCGAATACGGACTGGTCGGCGACGCCGCCGCCATGCGCGCCGACAATCCGGAGGCCAAGCCGAACAACTACACCCGCTTCCAGCAGGTCATCCCGCGCGAGGCGGGGATTTCCTGCGTGGACGCGACCATGCTCATTACCCTGAAGGAGTGCGCCAGCTACGTCGCCAGCTCCGGTGTCGGTTTCCGCTCGCGGGTGCTGGTTCTCGGCGCGGGTTCCGTGGGCATGTGCATGATCCGCTTCGCCAAGGTCTTCGGGGCGAATCCCGTGATCGCCGTGGCCCGGCGCGACGAGCAGCTTGCCTATGTGAAGGACCGGATCGGGGCCGACGCCACCGTCAACGTGGCCAAGCAGGACTTGCTCGCGCGCGTGGCCGCGCTGACCGGGGGGCAGGGTGTGGACCGGATCATCGACACCACCGGCGACGCCGATTTTCTCCGTTCCGCGCTGCCCGCCCTCGCGCCCGGCGGCAAGGTCGGCGCCTATGCAACCTATACCCGTGGCAAGGCGCGTGCGGACATCGTCGCACCCGAGTTCGAGGCCGGTGGGGCGACGGGTGAAGACATCGCCCATCCCTACCTGCTCGATGCGGCGCGCCTGGGGCTGGTCACTCTGGCCGACTACTACAGCCATGTCGTGCCTCTGGAGGACTTGCCTCGCGCCTTCGCCATGATCGAGCGCAAGGAAGCCTTCAAGGTCGTCGCCACGCTGGAGGACCTGTGATGAAAACCACCGCCGTCGTTTTTCCCGAGGCCAATCGCTTCGAATTGCGCGAACTGACCCTCAAGCAGCCCGGTCCCGGCGACATCGTCGTCCGCACCGTGCTCAGCGCCATTTCGCCCGGCACCGAACGCTGGTGTCTGCGCGGGCTCCACCTCGGCTCGACCTTCCCCTGCGTCCCCGGCTACCACCGCATCGGCGTCGTGGAAGCCTGCGGCGCGGCGGTCGCGGCCTTCCAGGTCGGCGACATCGTCTACGGCACCGGCAACGCCTGGGAGGAGAAAGTCGTCAGCATGTGGGGCGCCCATGTGGGCCGCAGCGTCAGCCCTCCCGGCGGCTACAAGCTGGTGGCCAAGACCATGCCTTCGGACGCCGAACTCGAGGGCATCGGCTTCGCCGTTCTCGCCGGGGTCTCGAACCGGGGCGTGAACATGGTGAACGTCCAGGCCGGGCAGACCATGCTCAGCATCGGCGCGGGCATTGTCGGCGTCTGCGCCGCCCAGCTCGCCCTGGCGCGGGGCGCGAAGCCCGTTCTGGTCGACAAGGACCCCGAGCGCATCGCCTTTCTCGCCCACGCCCAGCCGCAGTTGACGGTCTTTTCGGTCGACGACCCTCAGCTCGATGCCAAACTCACGGCCTTCGCCCCCGGCGGCTTCGACCTTCTCCACGACACCGTCGGCCATGCCGCGACCACCGACGCCCTGGTCAAGAAAACCCGCAACCAAGGCACGCTGCTCCTCCAGGCCCAGTATTTCGACAAGGAGAAATGCGCTCTTGATCTCGACCAGATCAAGGTCCGCGAGCTGACCATCAAGACCACCTGCGGCACCCGCCAGGAGGACTGGGACCAGACGGTCGCCAACGTCCGTTCCGGCGTCCTGCAAATCCCCCCGCTCATCACCCATCGCCTGACCGCCGCCCAGGCCCTCCAGGGCTACGAGATGCTCCACACCGGCAAGCCCCACAACCTGGGCATGGTCATCCGCTGGTAGCGAGGGGCCGTTCGGGAGATCAGCCTTCCCGGGCGCGGGTTGCCAAACCTCGCCTGAGGTGGCATAAAAAACGCGCCGTCCCGCAAGGGGGACGGCGCGTCGGTGGGGACTGGTTAGGCTACTTGGCGACGATGGCGAGCAGCTCGACTTCGAAGACGAGGGTCTCGTTGGGGCCGATCATGCCGCCGGCACCGCGGGGGCCGTAGGCGAGGTCGGAGGGGATGACCAGCTTCCACTTGGCGCCGGGCTTCATGAGCTGGAGGGCTTCCTGCCAGCCGGGAATGACGCGGCCGACCTGGAATTCGGTGGGTTCGCCGCGGCTGTAGGAGCTGTCGAATTCCTTGCCGTCGGTCAGGGTGCCGCGATAGTGGACGCGGACCGTGTCGCTGGCCTTGGGCGATTCGCCCTCGCCGGCCTCGATGACCTGGTACATGAGGCCGCTTTCGGTCTTCTTGACGCCTTCGCTCTTGGCGAATTCTTCGAGGAAGCCCTGGGATTTCTTGCTCTGGGCCTCGGTGATGCGCTGGCCGAAGGCGGCCATGATGGCGTTGGCCTGCTCGGGCTCGATGCCGAGGGGCTTGTCGTCCATGGCGTCCTGCATGCCGCGACGGATTTCATCGAGGTCGACGGGGGCGTTGTCGCGCTTGATATTGCTGCCGATCTGGAAGCCGATGATGTAGCTCGCTTCCTTGTCGGGGCCCTGCGGCTCATCGGCGGGCAGGAAGGGGGTGGCGAGGAGGCTGAGGACCGTGCTGGCGAGGAGGAGCGATTTCACGTTGTTGCCTTTGCTGGTTTTTTGGTTCGGGTCGCGCCTACAGTTGGTCGCGGCCGAAAGGGGAAATATCGCGCAGCCGCCGGATGATGGGCGGCATTTTTTCGAGGATGAGGTCGATCTCGGCATCGGTGTTGTAGCGGGAGAGGCTGAAGCGGATGCTGCCGTGGGCGGCGGTGTAGGGGACTCCCATGGCGCGGAGGACATGGGAGGGTTCGAGCGAGCCGGAGGTGCAGGCCGAGCCGGAGGAGGCGGCGATGCCGAACTGGTCGAGCATGAGGAGGATGGATTCGCCCTCGACGAACTCGAAGCTGATGTTGGTGGTGTTGGGCAGGCGGGAGGGGGGATTGCCGTTGACGCGGGCGTTGGGGCAGGTGGCGAGGAGCCCGGCTTCGAGGCGGTCGCGCAGGGCGGCCACGCGGGTGCGCTCCTCCTCCATGTTCTCCGCCGCCAGCAGGGCGGCACGGCCGAGGCCCACGATGCCGGCCACGTTCTCGGTGCCCGCGCGCAGACCGCCTTCCTGGTGTCCGCCGATCTGGAAGGGGTTGAACTTGGTGCCCCGGCGGATGTAGAGGGCGCCGACGCCCTTGGGGGCGTGGAGCTTGTGCCCGCTCAGCGAGAGGAAGTCGATCTTGGTCCTGGCCAGGTCGATGGGCACCTTGCCCACGGCCTGGACCGCATCGGTGTGGAACAGCGCCCCGTGCTCGTGGGCGATGTCGGCCAGATTGATGACCGGATAGATGTTGCCGGTCTCGTTGTTGGCCCACATGACCGAGACGATGGCGGTCTGGTCGTCGATCATCTCGCAGAGCCGGTCGAGGCAGATCATGCCTTTGCCATTGACGGGACAGTACTCGATGTGGTAGCCGCGTTTCTGGAGGGCGGTGCAGAGCCCGAGGATGGCGGGGTGCTCGACGCGGGTGGTGACCACCTTGCGACGGGCCACGTCGTTTTCGAGGGCGCTGAGAATGGCGGCGTTGTCCGATTCGGTGCCGCAACTGGTGAAAACGATCTCCCCGGGCGCGGCGCCGAGCAGGCCGGCGAGGCGGGCGCGCGCCTCGTCGATGGCGTGGCGTACCTGGCCGCCGAAGCGGTGGATGCTCGAAGCATTACCGTAGTAGTCGGCGAGAAACGGCATCATCGCCTCGATCACCTCGGGGGCCACCCGGGTGGTCGCGTTGTTGTCCACGTAGACCACATCCTTGGTCAGGTTCATCGGGGTTGCTCCTTAGGCTTCCACGACGACGATGGACGGGTCCACCAGCTCGCGCAGTTTGGATTCGACCCAGCGTTTGAGGGTGACGTGGGCGCCGGGGCAGCCGGCGCAGGCCCCGCGCAGGCGGACCTTGACGGAGGTGCCGTTGATGTCCACGATTTCCAGGTCGCCGTTGTCCGCCTGCAAACCGGGGCGGATGGTGGTGTCGACGACCTCGTTGATCTTCATCATGCGCTGGAAGGGGGTCAGCTCGATCTTCGTATCGGCCTGGGTTTTCGGGGCGGCGGGCTCGCCGTTGATGTCGGCGAGAATTTTGCGGATTTCGTCCTTGCAGCCGCCGCAGGCGCCGCCCGCCTTGCAGTAGTGGGTGACCTGCTCGACGGTGGTGAGGCGGTTGCCGGTGACCACGTTGCGGATTTGCCGCTCGGAGACGCTGAAGCAGGCGCAGACGGTGCGGTCGAGCCCCTCGGGGTCCCAGTCCTCGTGGTCGTGGCCGTGGTCGTGGACTTTGCCGTCGCTTTCGCCGCGCAGGTTCGAGAGGGCGGCCTGCAGGGCTTCCATGCCCATGACCGAACAGTGCATCTTCTCCTCGGGCAGGGTGCCGAGATAGGCGGCGATGGTGTCGTTGGTGATGATTTCCACCTCGGCCACCGTCTTGCCCTTCACCAGTTCGGTGAGGGCCGAGGCGCTGGCGATGGCGCTGGCGCAGCCGAAGGTCTGGAACTTCACGTCCACCACCTTCTCCTTGGCCGCGTCCAGTTTCAGATACAGTTTCAACGCATCCCCGCAGGTGATGTTCCCCACCTCGCCGATCGCGTCCGCGTCGGCAATCTCACCCATGTTCCGGGGGTGCAGAAAATGGTCCATCACTTCTTTGGTGTAATCCCACATGGGCAAGCCTCCTAACGAGACGAAAAAAGTATCAATAAAATCAACGCACGAATATAGGCGACAACCGGAAGCGGCACAAGTTCCGGCGGAAATGACGGTGTTTGTCCATTTGTTGGGTGTTTGTGCTCCGGGCGCTTGAAAGGCGGTGCCGGTTTGGCATGGTGAGGGGAGTGCAACGAACGGCAAACGGGGTTTTTCCATGACATCTTGCGTGGCGGTGTTGGCGAATGGCGAGTTGGTGCTGGACACGGGGGCGATCCGCCGGACCTATGGCTGGCGGAACGGTCTGCTCGACGGCGGGCGGATCGAGGCGCCGGGTCTGGGCTTGGGCTGGACGCTGCGTTCCGGGCTGACGGATTTCACGCTGCCGGGTCTGCCGGAGGAGGCGTCCGGGGGGACGTTCGCGGTGGAGGATGTGGAAGCCACGAGCCGTTTCCCGGCGCACCGGGTGGCGGTGGTGACGGTCCGGCTGGGCGGCATCGAGGTCCGGCGGCGGTTCCGGCTCTATCCGGGTTGTCCGGCCATCGCCTGCGACTGGGCGCTGCGGGGCGACGCCTCGGGGCTGAACTGGCGTTCGGCGGCGGTGGATGCGGCCGATCTGCGCAACATCGAGAATGCCGCCGCCGCAGCCGAGGGACAGGTGGTGGACACCACGCTGCTCCGCATCGGCCTGCCCGGACGGCACTGGCGGCTGCGCGCGGTGCGCTTCTGGGACGTGACCGACCGGAACAACACTCTGGTCGAGGAGCAGTCCCTGCTGCCCTACCGACATCCCCGGCGGCTGGCGGGGAATCTGCTTTTCGCCCGCGATCAGGCGAACGGGGGCGGGCTTTTCCTGCTCAAGGAGGCCCCTTGCTCGAATGTGCAACTGGCCTATCCGGGGGCCGATTTCGTGGCGGGCATCGGCGAACTGCGGGTGCTCGGCCTCGGGGTCGAGCCGGGCGATCTGGACCCGGTGGAATGGACGTCCTGCTACGGCACGGTGTTCGGCGTGAGCGACGGGTCCGAAAAGGGCCAGCTCGCCGCGCTCCGCGACTACCAGTTGCGGCTGCGCGCCCACCGCGCGGGGCGGGACCGCATGGTCATGATGAACACCTGGGGCGACCGGGGCCAGGACAGCCGCATCCGCGAGGACTTCTGCCTCGCCGAACTCGGGGCCGGCGCCCGGCTCGGCATCACCCATTTCCAGCTCGACGACGGCTGGCAGGCCGGGCGCAGCGCCAATTCGGCCTTCGCCGGCGGCTCCTTCGAGAACATCTGGGACAATCCCGACTACTGGACCCCGCACCCCGAGCGCTTCCCGCAGGGCCTCGGCCCCGTGGTCGGCAGAGGCCGCGAACTGGGCATCGAGGTCTGCGTCTGGTTCAATCCCAGCAAGGACGACAGCTACGGCCATTGGCGCGAGGACGCCGCCGCCATGATCCGCCTCCACCGCGAGCACGGCATCCGGACCTTCAAGATCGACGGGGTCCAGATTCCCGACAAGCGGGCGGAAACGAATCTGCGCCGGATGTTCGACACGGTGATGGTCGCGCTGGACGGCGAGGCCGTCTTCAATCTCGACGTCACCGCCGGACGGCGCTACGGCTACCACTATTTCGGGGAATACGGCAATCTCTTCCTCGAAAACCGCTACACGGACTGGGGCAACTACTACCCGCACTGGACCTTGCGCAACCTCTGGATGCTGTCCCGCTACGTGCCCGCCCGCAATCTCCAGATCGAGTTCCTCAATCTGCGG